>CAYSHJ010000823.1:0-2774 GCA_964430385.1 uncultured Planctomycetaceae bacterium | reverse complement strand
ACGGCGGCACCCAGTACGCAAGGACGATAACGTCCAGCCGCCTTGGTCGCCGGATGATCTTTCCGCGACCACTTCGGCCGAACCCTCAATAGATGTTTGGTGCGTCGCACCGGAGCGATCCGCTGCGAATCGACACCGTTTGCAGAAGCCACCCCGTAGCGACCCGCATCCCATTCCAACTCAGTGTTCTGTCAACCAACTTCGTGAGGACAAACTTCCAAAATTCCTCACCGCGTTCGCGGTGTGCTCTGTTGACAGAGTGGGGCCATATAGATGTTAGCTGGCGGCCACTTGTTTTGCATCAATTGCTTTCAGGCAGTCTTGTTTTCGCGTCCTGCCCGGTATCCGTTAGGATCAGCGTGCAATTCCACTTCCCGAACGGGCGGCCATCGAGCTTTCCAATTGTCTGCACCTCAGCCGCTGCAACCCCGAAAGCCGCTTTTTCGTGGAACCATATTTTGGACATGGCATCGAACTTCATGGCCTGCATATCGTACATAGCGTAGCGGGTTCTGCCGATCACACCGTCCTCACAGGTCAATGTGCCGTTTTGGTATTCCACCTTTTTGACCTCAGTCAGCTTCTTGGTCTCTTGAAGAGGACCTGCGAGGTACCAGTGCATCTCCCCGTAACGGGTGCTATCGGTGTCTATCCTGGCTTCCTTGCCCCACTGCTTCACCCACACACGCTTGACATGTTCCATCGGAATCTCGCCCTTCTGGAGACGCCGTTCGGGGATCAGCCATTTCGACACATTCGTGTATTCGCCCTCTCTCTCATCCCATTTAGAAACCAGTTCGATCCAGCGACACCTCTCATCATTCTCCGTGACGACACCCACACTGCTCATGGTGAGATAACCATCCAACTTGGTCTGGACGCCATCCTGGTCCTCCGTCACCGTCAGAATACGAAAACGAGCCCAGGCCCCGTCGGCTGGCAATCGCTGGAGCATTCCATCTGCCCGGGCGAAAGCAGGCGCTAGTAGGGCCAGAGCAATGAGAAACGATCCGACGCGATGCGGTTTCATGTGATTCACCTTCGGCTCGGCGCTAGGCAGCTAACAGCTAAGTGAGCCGCACGCGGCTTTTTCGGACCGGCGCAGCTCGTGTCATGCCGTAGCAAAGTACCGCGACTCCAAGAAGTTGCCAATGCACCCTCGAAGGAATGAGCAGGTTGTTTCGCCGTGATCGGCGGCGCGCGGCCTATCTCCAAGATCCTCGCGCGCTGGCATATCGGCGAGAATCGGGCAGCTCACACGCAGGTGGCCGTACACAACGAGTGCCTCACCGGGAATGTGCAGGGGTTGTTGTCGCCGCCACGTTCGCCAGAACGTGGGCGAGGCGCTGCACTCATCCCACGCGCTGGCGAGCGTGGCGAATTTGCGAAATGGAGTTTGATCGGTAGTCCGTCATTGCCTGCCGTTGATCGCTGGCGTGCCGGAGAAGCCGAGGCCGTCGGCCTCGTTGACCATGAGTTTGATTTGGAGCTGAATGATTTCCGACTTGGCCTTGCGGCGGCGATCCAGTTGGGCGCGGAGCTTGGTCAGTCGCTCTTCGAGTTGGCTCAGGTCGGTCTCGCGAGACGACATGTCCTTGTCGAAGATCGCGACGATGGCGGACTCCAACTGTTTCGTGAGCTCGGCCTTCTTGGGGTCATCGTTCACCACACGCAGTTCCGTCAGCACCTGCGCGATCTCCGCATGTTGCTCAAGGCTCAAGGCATTCCCACGGCTATTTCCAGGCATGCCCGGAGGGGACATGCCAAAGCCGCCCAAACCCGCCAGAGTCGATAGTTCGGCCTTCGCCGGCTCATTGCCGAAGCGGGTGGGTTTGGATTCGATTAAAGCAACTGGCACCGACTCAAGAGGCTGTGGCGGAGCTTCGATTGGGTGATCCTCGGGCAAGAGTGCGCGCTGCTCGCTCCTGATATTGAACGACATAAACAGCAAGACGGCCAAAACCAACGCGATTCCAGGCCACACATATTTTTTCATGGGTTCTCTCCTTTCAAGGAATTGGAAGTCGAAGTGTCATCGGGGCCGACGGACCACGACCTTTCCAGCCGAGTGACTGCGGCAGCCGCGGCCTGCAACTCATTCGTCCACGAATCGTGAGCGGCACGAACCAAGCTGGACTCCGGATCGGAGCGGCCAGCGAGGCTCATCAAGGACTGGTCGATCGCGGACAGTTCGTTCGCAAACTCGGGCTGATCCGTGAGTCTTTCGAGAGCGACGGTGTCGGCATTGAACGGAATCGCGTTTGTGGAACGCGCCGCGCTTGGATTGTGGCTGGGTGAAAACGCGATACGGAAACCGCCAGACGACCAGACGGCACCCGCCGCGGCGAGCACTCCCGCAGCGGTCAGCAGTGGCCAGCGATGTCTGCTCAATCGGCGAGCCCAGCGGCGCGATCGCCAGCGGCGCGGTTGCTGGAGGTCGCTCAGCACACTGGCCAGCGCTTGTTGTGCGTCGGCGGCCGAGGCGAAACGGTGGCTCGGTTTCTTTTCGAGCAGCCGGTCGATCACGTCCGTCAGTTCGTCCGGGATGTGCGGAGCGATCTCGTACACCGGTCGGTATTGATCGTGGCAAATCCGATGCAGCACGGCCATCGCTCGTTCGGCGCGAAACGGCGGATGTCCGGTCGCCATGAAGTAGAGCACAGCACCCAGACTGAAAAGGTCCGAACGCGCGTCGGTGGACTCGCCGCTGGCTTGTTCGGGAGACATGTAGTGCGGCGTGCCGGCGACGATGCCGCTGTGAGTCAAACTCGCAT
>CAYSHJ010000822.1:0-2748 GCA_964430385.1 uncultured Planctomycetaceae bacterium | reverse complement strand
CCGGCCACCGTGTCCGTCCCACCTTGTCCGTTAATGTCGTCATTGCCGTCCTCACCCAGCACGATGTCGCTGCCGCCGCCACCGCGGAGCGTATCATTGCCATCACCGCCGAGGACCGTGTCGTTGCCGGCTCCGGCGTTGAGGTTGTCATCGCCGTCGGCCCCGTTGATGCCGTCGTTCCCCAAACCGCCGACGATCACGTCATCGCCGTCGCCGCCGTTGATCGTGTCGTTGCCGTCGCCGGCATCGACGGTATCGTTGCCGTGATCGCCTCGGATCTTGTCGTCGCCGACGTCACCCAGCAGCAAGTCGTCGTTGCGGCCACCATCGAGCACATCGTTCCCGGCGCCGCCGCCCAGCGTGTCCGCGCCAATGCTGCCCAGCAGCGAATCGTCGCCGGATGTCCCCAACAGGCTGTCGTTCCCTTCGTCGCCGTTGAGCGTGTCGTTGCCGGCGCCGCCGTCCAACGTGTCGCTGCCGTCGCCGCCCGAGGCACTGTCGTTGCCCGTGTTGCCGAGAATCGAGTCCGCTCCGGCTTCACCACGCAGCGAATCGTTGCCGTCACCGCCGTCCAGCGTGTCGTCGCCATCGCTGCCTCGCAGCGTGTCGGCACCCGCTCCACCAATCAGTCTGTCGTTGCCGTTGCCGCCGACCAGCGTTTCATCCCCGGTTCCACCCGTGATGGTATCGTTCCCTTCACCACCATCCATGATCAGTCGCACGTTACCGATCGGACTGCCGGCCGCCGAAAGGATGTCGTCGCCATTGCCGCCACGGACTTCGAGCAGGAGCGCGGGCACTCGCGTGAGGTCTCCCACGTTGATCGTGTCCGCTCCGTTGCCGCCGTCGACGATCACCGTGTTGAACGTCGGATTGATGGTCACTTTCTTCCCCAGTTCCATGACGGTCAGCATGTGCTCGACATTCTGTCCGATATCAAACACGTTCGAAGCCCCCGTGCCCCGCACCAGCAGCGTGTTGTCTCCCGAAGCGTCGGACAGTACATCGTTGCCACTGCCGGCACCGTCCCAAACGTGCGTGTCGTGTCCGGTTCCGCCTTCGAGCAGGTCGGCACCTCCCTGACCATTGAGCGTGTCGTCACCTTCTTCGCCGTTGAGAATGTCGGCTCCACTGCCAGCCAGGATGCTGTCGTTGCCAATACCACCGAGAATTGAATCGTTGCCACCCGCGCCGTTGATAATATCGGGGCCGGCGTCGCCAATGATCGTGTCTGCTCCGTCGTCTCCCAGCAGTGTGTCAGGGTCGAAGTCAATGCCGCGATCCACGAGCGGCAAATTCGTCGGAGGAGCGACGGGAGGCGATGGTGGAACGACCTGTCCGGCGTCGTAGATAGTGACCAGTCCCACCGGGTCGACCAGCAGAAACGGAATGCGTGATGGCGCCAGGACAGTCAGGTTCGACAGCACGATGGTGAAAGTTTCGGGTGGCTCGACCAGGGCGTCTCCCAGAATACTGACGGGCACCGTCGCCGTGGTTTGTCCGGCCGCGAAACTGACCGTCCCGCCATTGATAGTGAAATCCTGTCCCGCGGTCGCGGTGCCGGCAATAATCGTGAAGTCTACGGTGAACGGCACCGGAGGCGCCGCCGAGAGGATGATGGTCAGTGAAGACGCTTGCGCGGTGACGCCGATGCTTGACAGCGCCATTGCCAAGGCATCGCTGGTCGTGAAAATCGCGGCGGCCGGATCAATGACTTGCAAGTCCGGCAGCGATGCCCCGCTGCCCACGCCAAACGCAAGTAGATCCACACCCATTGAATTCAAGGTGGCAACCTCGTCCGAATAGGCTGGAAACGGCAAACCGTCGAACGGTTGCCCATCCGACAGAAATACCAATGTGCCGGAGCCCGGCGGCGTGTTCAGCGACGTGAAGATGCTGATGGCATCCTGAAGCGGCGGCTCGAAGAACGTCGCGCCGGTGATCTGGATGCTGCGCACAATTTGCTCAAAATCAGTGATGCCATTGCTGTCGGCATCAGCCGTGGGGGTGGTCGTCAACTGCTGGCCCGGAGCCATTGGATCCATATCCAAGATCACCGAAACCGTCGCGAACGTGATCAGGGCCAAGTTGGCGCTGACGTTGCGGGAGATGAGATCCTGTTGGAATGCCAGCAGCGACGCCAATTCCGCGTCCAGAATCGTGTCCGCAGATCCGTCGCTGTTCACATCTCCCACCGGACTGCCGCCGAACGGAGCACTGGTGCTACCCGACTGGTCGACGATCAACACGACATCGGCACCGGTCCCCTCGCCCACGTTGGCGTCGCCGATCGAGATGCCAATCGGCGTCACCATTTCGCAAGTGCTGCGCACCAGGTCGTTGCCGGCGTTGCCAGCGATGCTGTCGTTGCCGAAGGCTCCGCAGAGGGTGTCGTTCCCACCATTGCCACGGATGGTGTCGTCGTTCTCGCCGCCATTGGCGAAGTCATTGCCCGCGCCACCCAGAATGCTGTCGTTGCCATCGCCACCTAGCAGCGAATCGCCTTCGCCTTCGCCGTTAATCGTGTCATTTCCCAGCTCTCCTTGCAGCGTGTCGTTTCCGGCACCACCCCGCAACAAATCGTTGCCGTCGCCGCCGAAGACCATGTCGGCTCCGCCCTGCCCATCCACCGTGTCGTTACCAAGGCCACCCAGCAGACTGTCGCCGAACTCGCCACCCAGGATCGAGTCGTTGCCGTCATCGCCGTTGACGGTGTCGGTACCTCCGTCGCCGTTGAGCGTGTCGTTG
>CAYSHJ010000821.1:0-2350 GCA_964430385.1 uncultured Planctomycetaceae bacterium | reverse complement strand
AGTGATGAAAAGGAATCAACGTTGGACATGACTCAAGACTCGTAGGTCAGCCTTTCCAGGCTGACTGTTTTTTAGCTTTGTTTATCTGTGCAGGATTCTGGCCAGGCTAGAAAGCCTGACCTACATTCCGCGGCCATCTCGCCGGCGTGATAACTCGATCGCACGAACGGGCCGCTGGCGACCATGCCGAAGCCGAGTCGGCGGGCCAAGTCAGCGATCTCGTCGAATTCCTCGGGCGGGACGTAGCGTTCGACCGGCAAGTGCTCGGGAGTCGGTTGCAGGTATTGGCCCAGCGTCAGCATGTCGCAACCGACGGCGCGCAGGTCGGCGAAAACGTCGAGCAGTTCGTCGGTCGTCTCGCCCAGGCCGAGCATCAGGCCGCTTTTGGTCGGCATGTCGGGAACTTCGTCTTTGACTTGCTTCAGCAGGTCGAGCGTTCGTTGATACTCGGCGTTGCGGCGGACTCGGTGATAGAGTCGAGGAACGGTTTCCGTATTGTGATTGAAGACGTCGGGCTGTGACTCGATGACTCGATGGATCGCCGTGCGATTACCGAGGAAGTCGGGCGTGAGCACTTCAACCTGCGCGCCGGTTCGTTCACGCACGGCGTGAACACACCGATAAAAGTGTTCCGCTCCGCCGTCGCTTAGATCGTCGCGAGTGACCGACGTAATGACGACGTATCGCAAGTCGAGCCGCTCGGCAGCTTCCGCGACTCGTTCGGGCTCGTCGGCTTGCAGCACCTCAGTTTTCCCTTTCGGCACCGAACAGAATCCGCACGGCCGAGTACACACGTTGCCGAGGATCATGAACGTGGCCGTTTGCTTCGACCAACATTCTGTGCGGTTCGGACACTTCGCGCTTTCGCACACAGTTTCCAAGCGCAGGTCGGCGATGACACTGCTCGTGTAGGCCATACCCGGCTGCGGCATCGGTCGCTTCAGCCAACTCGGCAAGCGGCGGCGAACCGTTACGGTTGGCACGATCTCTTCCTGGAGAGCCCCAGACGTGAGCCCGGGGGTTTGAGGGAGAATGTCGAGTTCTAGCATACTGTCTTCCATCGCTGAACTCGCAAGAGTTCAGACCATTCGCCAAAGCGACTGAATTCTGGCGAATTCAGCTACGAGAATTCTTCAATCTGTCCGATCGGGACTCGCCGCCTCGTCCGTTTGAGGAGCGAGTGGCCCGTGTAAATATGCGTCTGTTCGTAGCCGAGCCGTTCGGCCAAATTGCGGATGAGGCTTTCGCGCACGACCGGCATTGCCATGCGTTGTTGGCGAGCGGCTTCCAGCGATGTCGGCCGGATGCCTCGCGGGTTTGTCTGCGTCAGTCGGAGCAAGCTGACATCAGGTCGCACGTTGAAAGTTAGGCCGTGATAGGTCACCCACGACCGCACAGCGACGCCGACATTTGCGAGTTGTCCGAGGGAGCACCACACTCCCGGCTCGTCGGCGATACGATGCGCTGACACTCGGACCTCGCGACAGACATCGAGCACCGCCTGCTCTAATCGCCGACGATACTCTTCAAGGCCCAGCTCCCATCGTCGCAACGGCACGATCGGATAAATCGCCAACTGGCCGGGGCAATGCATCCACGTCCCACCCCCGCGGTTCAGCCAACGAACGTCGATCTCCAACGACTTCATTTGCGAAAGTTCCGTTCGCAGATGCGAGCGACTTCCCTCCCGGCCGATCGTCACGACCGGCGGATGCTCGCAGACAAACAAGCCGCCGAGTTTGTCATTTCGCGAGATGACCTCGTCCCGAAATTGTTCTTGCAGACGAAGTGCGGATTCAAAATCGACCATGCCGAGCAAGTAGACTTCCAAGGACTCGGAGTTCCGCTCGATCGGCGACCAATTTTGCGATGTACCCGACATTGTGAAAAATCTGCCAGACAACTCTTGGAAACCAAACTGACCCGGACGCTCGAAGAATGCGAGTCAGTGCGACGGGCGCAATTCTATCGGCCACGTTGCGCCACCTCAATCAGTGGTCGCACGGCCGGCTAATTTGCCTTGATGGGATTTTGGCGCAGAATACGAAGAGAATTGGGGAGCTTGGTGGGGCACGATCGTTCCGCCGATGTTGGTCCGGAAGATTGAGAAGGTTTTGCCGTGAATGTTCTGCCCGCCGGGGGCTTGCTGGAGTGTCTCCAGCGAGTTCCCGATCCTCGCGGGCGCTTGGGACGGCGTCATCCGTTGTCTGCCATGCTGGCGGCCGTGGTTTGTGCCACGCTGTGTGGGTTTCGAGGGATTCGTCCCGTCGTGCATTGGCTGGAATTGCACGGAGTCGGGATGTGGCATTTGCTGGGCTTTCGCCGGAAGCCGCCGGTGCGACAAACGTTT
>CAYSHJ010000820.1:0-3812 GCA_964430385.1 uncultured Planctomycetaceae bacterium | reverse complement strand
ATCGTCCCACGGCCACAGCACGCTCCGATTCGCCCGCCGCTTGCGCCACAGCTTCCGATCCCCGCGCGCCGTCATCGCTTTGGACCAAGCTCGCCAGAAGCGATCGACTTGGCCGTCGAGCGCTGCCCGGTGAATGTCGGGCGGAGCCGACAATGTCCAAAGCACTCGCTGAAGAAAGTCGGAATCTGACAGTCCGCGCACATCAGTGGCGGGGTGTCCAAATGCGATCACATCACCGGTCATCGGGGTGTCCACTCGCTCCGCAGCGTCGGTTGTCCAGAATTGGCGGGTTATTCTGCGGAGCCGTCGAGGCGATTGCAATGTTCTTCACCCGCCCAAAGCGTGCGGAACACATGGCTGTCCGATGCGAACAACGCTTCGAGTGGGTCGATCGAAGTCGCGCCCACCGGCAGCGCGACGACGGCGATGTCCGCTCGTTTGCCTGGCGTCAGGCTGCCGCATTCGCGATCGAGCCCGAGCGCTCGCGCTCCGGCGAGCGTGCCGAGATTCAGCAACGTCGCTGGCGCAACATCCGAGAAACGCCCGCGCAGAAAGAGCAATTCGTTCCACAGACTGAGATCGGGATTCGAGCCGCGTCCGTCCGTACCGAGCGTGACGTTGATGCCTTTTGCGAGCAACCGTCGCCACGGGTGCGGCTCATGATCGAAGAAGGCGTGCGTGCGCGGGCAATAGACAACCGATAGATGTGGTTGCGTCGCCAGAAAGGCGATTTCGTCGTCGGCCAAGTAGTTGCCATGCACGACCAATGCACGCGGGGCCTTCGCCAACATTCGCAAGAAATCCAGAGGCCGCAATCCTGTCGCAAGCCATCCGTCTCGCCACGCTGCGAAGCCACGCAGCATCTCTACCAAGTCGCCTCGGCCGGCGGCCAACAATTCGAGTTCATCTCGCGTTTCGGCGACGTGCATCGCGACCGGGGCGTCGCGCTGTTTCGCGAGTTCAACCGCTTGTCGCAGCAACTCCGGCGCGACGCTGTACGGCGCGTGCGGACTGAGTCCGGCGAGCGTTCGGTGTCCCCCCCCGGGCGTCCTCGTTGGACGGGGCGGAAAGGATGACTGAAGGAGGGGAAAGAGTGCGAGATGCTCTTCAGCGATTTGTGTTTGAGCAGCGATCTGTTCGGGCCAGCGGCCGATCAGTTCGCGGAAGGCGACGACGCGCGGGCCGGGACCGATGAACGCATCGGCCGACCAGTCATCGGTCACGATCTCGCCGAGCAACGTCGTTCCGGCTCGAGCCGCTTCGCGCCAGCCGGCGTGCAGCGCGGCTGACTTGGCCGCCGGATCGCCTCCGAAGGTTTGACGTCGATACACCACCAGCGAACGAATCCAATCCACGAACGGCCGCGCGGGCGTGAGCGGCTGTTCGAGTTGACTGAATTCCAAGTGGACGTGCGCGTTGACTAATCCAGGCAAAATCGCCACATCACCCAGATCGTCAGCCGCGTCGTGAGCGTTCGCCGCGCGAACGTCCGTGATCCCGCCGTCAACGATCTCGACCAAACCGTTTTCAATCGGAGGTCGATCGACGGGCAAGACCCAACGAGCGCGGAGACGTTGCGGCAACGAAGACATCGGATGCGTTTCTCAAGGTGCCAATGCTGCCAGCTTGTAGCCCTCTCACCGCGCCAGAGGAAGCGCGTCCGCGGTTGATGCTCTAACGAAGATGTGACATGCGAAGGGAGTCCCGACCGACGCGCAATCGCGGCGCGAGGCCGTAATACCTCACACGGCCATCCGTGAAACACTCTGGCGAGCGGGGTGGCGTCAGCCCCCCGGTGCATTCACCGCAGGACCGGGGGGCTGACGCCACCCCGCTCGCCTGTCTCATTCGTGGCGGCCCGAGGCCGTTACTTGGCGGCGGCTCCCGTGGGCATCGACACTTTGCTCGTTACTGGACGAGGCTTCGTCAACAGGCTGCGGCCGGCTGGCATCAACGATCGAGCGTTCCCTTGTCGCACGAGCCAACACAGCGCGGCTCCGGCAACCGTCGCGCAAATGACTAAGGTTGGCCAGTTGTATCTCAGCCCACTGGCTTCCAGAGTGACGAACCAATTCCCCACCCGATCCTTTTGATCCGCCGCCAGACTGGTGGACCAGCCGGCTCCGAGCCGCTCGCGCAGGACGGCGAGCGCATTGAACAAAAAGTGAAACACAATGCCGGGCAACAGGCTGCCGCTCCGCACGGCGATCAGGCCCAGCACCAATCCCAGCAGCGTGGCGTTGAAAACTTGCTGGGGAATCATGTGCATGATGCCGAACGTCAGGGCCGACAACGCAATCGCCAAGCGAGGACGTCCGTTGCGGTTGAAGCCCGTCAGAATGAACCCGCGAAACGCCAGCTCTTCGCAGATGGCCGGCGCCACCGCGAACGCGATCAGCAACAGCCACAACGGCTGATCGTGATCGGACATGGTCTTGAGCAGTCGCGTCGCTCCTTCGGGCAACTGAGGGAAGAACCACTGCAGCGAGGCGACCAATTCCAGCGACAGCGGGTGCAGTACGAACGGCAACAGAGCGGCGACGCCGAGAATCTTCCAGTGCGGCCAATGCACTCGAAATGTTTGTCGCACGCTGGTCGTCAGGATCAAGCCCATGAACAACGCCGGGCAAGCGATGACCGCGAGTTGCTGAATGACCAGCAACTTCATCATCTCGACGGCGAGTTGGTCGCTGCTTACACCCGCGATCGACTGGCCGAACGCGCGCATCGAGACGAACTGCGCCAACATGATCAGCACGAAACAGAAGCCGGCCTCGGAGAAACTAGGCGTCGGTTCTTTCTCGCGCAACAAGTGCCGGACCCACAGACCGAGTTCAAAGCGTTCTCCCTCGCGGAACAGAACGCCTTCACTGGAGAATTGCTCGATCGCCCACCACAACGCAAGCAAGCTGTACCCGATGCTGGTGGCCAGCACCGGTCCGGCAAAAATCAGGGCGGCGGTATTGCCCGGGTTCAGCAACAACGCTTTCAGCAACAGCGCGATGTTGACGACCGGCATGACGCTGTAAAACCACGACGCTTGATGGACCGGATAAATTTCGACGGCCGGTGAGAGGCAAAAGACCGTCAGCCCGATCGAGACCATCAGCAATGGAGTCAAGTAGTACTGCCCTTCCTTCGAGCTGCGCGCGAACGTGGCCAGTGCGAGGCAGAGTGCGCTGAACAACGCCGACAGCGGGATCAGCAACACCAACAGCCAAGCCAACGCCGGCGCGGAGGGGAGCGTGATCTCACCGATCTTGGCCATCGTGCCGGACGCGGCTGCACCTCCGCGGACCGAGAGCATGTAATGCCCGGTCGTGCCGATGCTGAGCAAGTTCAGCAGCGCGGTCGACATGCTGAAGCACATCACCGTGAAAAATTTTCCGAGCACGATCTCGGTGCGCGTGGCTGGGCAGATCAGCAGTGTTTCCATTGTCCCTCGCTCTTTTTCGCCGGCGGCCACGTCGACGGCCGGATAAAACGCGCCAGTCACGGCCATGATGACCAACAGCGCTGGGAACATCTTGCTCCAAACGTTCGCCGAGATTTGTTCGTCGGCGGCCAAGTCGAGCGGCACCGCACCGAACGGCGTCGGCAGTTCCACGGGCAGGCCGACCGAACTCAACCGCTGCCGCAGGACTTCTCGTTCCCAGGCGTTGAGCACTTCATACACGCGAGCATACGCGACGACCGACTTGTCGTCCGCGCGGTTCTTCACGATCATCGGCCGATCGTAGGACAGGTTGGCATCGGCCGTCGTCTTGTGCTCGGCGATCAGTTGATTGACCCGCTCAATGTTGTCCTTCAGA
>CAYSHJ010000819.1:0-10115 GCA_964430385.1 uncultured Planctomycetaceae bacterium | reverse complement strand
GAGTGGTGCCGGGAGCACAGACTGGTCGAGCTGCGTAAAGAACAACTGCGGCGAATCCTGGAACTGAACCCCGAGCACAGGCCGGCACGTCTCGGTTTGGGGCACAAGCTGCAAAGCAACCGCTGGATCAGTCCGGAGGAGGCCGATGCCGAACTGCTGGCTCAAGGTTACGTGCGTTATCGCGGACGTATCGTCACAACGTTGGAACGCGATCTGCTCGCAGCGGGCGATTCGCGGAAGCAGGAACAAAACGATTGGCGGCCGCACATCCGCTTGTGGGCCGGCTGGTTGATCGGCCCAGATCCCGGCAAGAGCGCGGATGCAGTGGTAAAATTCCGCGAATTGCGCGACCCCGATGCTATTCCGGCGATTGTCGATTTTTTGCTGAGTGACAACCGTGTCGCGGTTCGTCGCTTCGGCGTGCAGACGCTGTCGCAAATCGACGGACAAGCTCCGGTCCTAGCCTTGGCTCGCGTCGCGCTGGCCGATGTGGACTTCACGCTGCAAGACAGCGCGTTCAAATCGCTGTCCGAAAAACAGCGTGCCGCCGCCGAACCGATTTTCGAACAAGCCTTGCGAGACCGCTCGAACGTCATCATCCGCCGCGCCGCCGTGCTGCTCGGGCTCGCGGGACTGCGACAGACCATTCCCGCGTTGATCGACGCCCTGATCACGTCGCACGAAGTGAAGGTCTCCGTGCCGAACACGTTCAATCTCGGCTTCAACCGCAACGGCTCGATGGGCGGCACGTCGCCGCTGCTGCCGCCTGAAATCGAAAAGGGACTTCTCAACGGACAATTGCCCTACGGAGTCATCATCAATCCTTCCGTTCCACAACCCGCCGCGCGGATTGTGACCGTCCGCCGGCCCGTGCAGAACCTCGAGGTTCTGGAGGCTCTCCACAAGTTGACCAACGAAGATTTCGGCTACGACAAACGAGTCTGGCACCTTTGGTGGAAATCCCAAACGAAACCCGGTGGAGCCGAAAAACGCTAGGCCTCATCGATCCGTCCCCTCTCACCGCCAGAACGAGGACAAGGGAGAGTTGTCGCGAAAGCCTGTTGGCGACCGCAACTCCGTCCGACCGCGAACACGTGACTTCTGACCTCAAAATGACCTCAAGAATGATCACCCATGTCAAACACATTCGACGACCGCACCGACGACGACAACTTCCTCTCCGAGCGGAACGATGATCGCCGTGCTGATGGCAACGACCGCTTCTCGCCGGACGCGCCTCCACAACCGAGCGGCTGCCGCACGTTCGTTAGGGGTTGCGGCTGCGCGCTGGGCGTATTGCTGCTGGTCGTGCTCGCGGTCGGCGTTTGGGTCGCCGTGAGTTGGAAAGGTTGGGCAGCCGATCTCACCAAGAAGGGCGCCGAAGAGGCCGTCAAGAAATCTTCGATGCCTGCCGCCGACAAGGCTCGAGTACTCAAACGAATCAACGACCTGGCGGACGAATTCAAAGCCGGCCGGCTCAGCACGAAACAGGCACGCCGTGTGATGGAGCAGATCGCCAAAAGCCCGTTGCTCCCGATCGGTATCGTGATGGCCATCGATGAAAACTATCTCAAGCCGTCCGGCCTGACCGACGACGAGAAAGCGGCCGGCCGTCGAGCCGTGCAGCGCTTCGCTCGCGGAGCCTTCGAAGAGAAGATTTCCAAGCACGAGTTGAAAGAACTCATGAAGCTGATTTCGACGACGTCCGCCGATGGACAACAACAGATCAAACAGCACCTCACCGACGCCGAATTGAACGCCTTCCTCGAAAAGGCCAAAGGCACCGCCGACGCCGCCGAAGTCCCGGACGAACCGTTCGAAGTCAACATCGCCGACGAATTGGAAAAGGCGATCGATCAAGCATTGAAGCCCTGAAGACAGAACCGGAAAGCGGAGTTTCAACCAGGCTGCCATCTTGCGAAAGGCGTCCTTGCTGGCTCTGGACGTGGCCATTAGACTCGCTCGCCGACCCGAGGTGACTCGGGTTGTTTCGTGTCAGGACGAGTCCGCTCGTGTGGGCTGATGTTCCAGCCGCAAGTGATCGTTGTGGCTGTCTGCCCGACACGTTTTTCAGGTCTCGAAGGAGAAACGCACGTGGCTGTGAAGGTTGCCATCAATGGGTTTGGCCGCATCGGGCGGCTGGTGTTTCGGGCGATGGTCGAGCAAGGGTTGGTCGGTAAAGAAGTCCAAGTGGTCGCGGTCGGCGATATTGTCCCGGCCGACAATCTGGCTTACTTGGTGAAGTACGATTCGATTCAAGGCCGCTTCCAAGGGACAGTCGACTTTCGGATCTCGGAGGCAGCGATCGAAAAGGCCAAGAAAGCCACTGTAGAAGTCCGCAAGCAGGATCCGCACGCTTCCGAGGTGAAGCCGGAACCTGACATCCTGATTGTGAACGGCGTCGAGATGCTCGTCGTCAGCGCGAAGACTCCGGCCGAGTTGCCGTGGAAGCAGATGGGCGTCGACGTCGTCATCGAATCAACCGGCCTGTTCACCGAGGCCGAGAAGGCCAAGGGGCACATCGCCGCCGGCGCGAAGAAGGTCATCATCACCGCCCCCGCCAAGGGCGAGGACATCATGGTCGTGATGGGCGTCAATCACGAGAAGTACGACCCGAAGTCGCATCACATCATCTCGAACGCGAGCTGCACGACCAACTGCCTTGCGCCGCTGGTGCATGTGCTGCTAAAGGAGGGTTTCGGCATCGAAGAAGGTCTGATGACGACCGTGCATTCCTACACGGCGACGCAGAAGACAGTCGACGGCCCTAGCAAAAAAGATTGGAAGGGTGGCCGCACGGCGGCTCTGAATATCATCCCCAGCACCACCGGTGCGGCGATCGCCGTCGCGAAGGTCTGTCCGGAAGTGAAGGGTAAACTGACCGGCATGGCCTTCCGTGTGCCGACCCCGACGGTCTCGGTCGTCGACCTGACGTTCAAGTCCAGCAAGGACACCAGTTACGCCGAAATCTCCGCCGCCATGAAGAAGGCCAGTGAAACGTACCTCAAGGGCATCCTCGACTACACCGAGGACGAAGTGGTCAGCAGCGACTTCATCCACTGCAACGCCTCGTCGATTTACGACAAGGGTTCGGGGATCGAACTGAACAAGCGGTTTTTTAAGCTCGTGAGCTGGTACGACAACGAATGGGGCTACAGCAACCGCGTCGGCGACCTGCTCAAGCTGATCATCAGCAAGGGGCTGTAGAGAAAGTTTCCTACTGTTGGATGAGCCGGTCGAGTTGTCGCGTGATGCTCAATTGCTGGTCATGGTTTTGTCGCCGGTCTCTTTGGAGGCCGCCACTGACTGGGAGTCGCTTGCAGGCGGCGGTGATGGAGATTCGTCAGCAGGCTCGCGAACTGGCTCGGCGAGGCGCGGAGACATCGCCGTGAGCCTGTACTTTTTCGACACGAAGGACGTTGAAATGACGGCGGTTCCAAAGTCACGGCTGACGCCCGTGGAATACTTGACCATCGAGCGTCGGGCGGCGTTCAAGAGCGAGTTCTTTGCCGGCGAGATGTTTGCGATGGCCGGTGCCAGCCGCGAACACAATCTCATCGTCGGCAATTTGGTCCGAGAGCTTGGGCTGCAACTCAAGAATCGGCCGTGCGAGGTCTATCCCAGCGACATGCGGGTCCGGTTGCCTTCGGGGCTCTACACGTACCCCGATGTCTCCGTGGTCTGTGGGCCGCCGCAGTTTGAAGGTGCGGAGATGGACGTGCTGCTCAATCCGCTGCTGCTGATCGAGGTGCTTTCGGATTCGACCAAAGCATACGACCGAGGGACCAAGTTTCGGCATTACCGCCAACTCGCTTCGTTGCGCGAGTACATTCTCGTCGAACAAACGGCTCCGCAGCTTGAACAATTCGTCCGAGAAGACAACGGCAAATGGGAACTCAGCGAAGTTACCGGCTTGGACGGAACGCTGGTTTTGGAAGCCGTGTGCTGCTCGATCAACGTGGCGGAGATTTACAGCAAGGTTGAGTTTCCGCCGGCGTCGGAAGATAACCTCCGATGAGTGACCGAATCACGTCGGAGTCCGCCCGCAACAAGACATACTTTGAGGATCAAACACACGCGAGCCGCGTGTTCTACGAACCATGAATCGCTCGGAAATTCTGCAACGCCTGCGACAGGCGAAACCGATCATCGCGCCGTCGATGTTGAAGTGCGATTTTGGGAATCTGCATCGCGAGGTCGAGCGGCTGACAGCGGCAGGCTCGAAGGTGTTGCATTGGGACGTGATGGACGGCAACTTCGTGCCGAATCTGTCGTACGGAGCGATGCTCATCGAGCGGGTGCGGCCAATGACGGACATGGTCTTCGACGCGCATTTGATGATCGCCGATCCTGGCAAGTATCTCGACGAGTACCTCAAGGCGGGATGCGACGCGATCACGTTTCATATCGAAGCGGTGGCCGATCCTGCACCGTTGCTGCGGCGGATTCGGGCGTCCGAGCGGCTGGCGGGGTTGGCACTGAATCCGGGGACGCCGCTCGAAACCGTCGCACCGTTTGTGGCGAAGCTCGACTTGTTGTTGGTCATGAGCGTGCAAGCGGGTTTTGGCGGGCAGGCGTTCATTCCAACGTCCGTCGAGAAGCTGAGGCAGGCTCGACGGATGATTTCGACCGACGCGATTCTGGCCGTTGACGGCGGGATCGGACCGAAAACGATTGCTGGCTGCGCGGACGCCGGCGCGGACTTGTTTGTTGCCGGCAGCGCGATCTTCGATCACAGTGATTATCATCAGGCGATCACATCGCTGGCCGAGTTGGCTGTCCACCAGACGGCCACTGCCTTTTAGGAGCGCTTCTCGCGAGCGTGAAGTATGACGACTGTGATAGTGGTCCGTCCGGGCTGGACGGAGTTTGATGAGCAGCATCGCGTCGTCGGCTCGCTCGATCTGTTGCTGAATTCACGCGGCGAGGAGCAGGTGCTGTTGCTGATTTCTCGGCTGCGTGAGTTCTCGCCGGAAGTGGTGCTCTGCGGAACCGTGCAGCCGGCGAAAGGAACGGCTGCGGCGATTGGCGAAGTGCTCGGCATCAAGGCTCGCGAGTCGAAAGAACTCAACAACCTGACTCAAGGACTGTGGCAGGGACTTTCAATCCAGGAGATTCGCCGCAAGATGCCGCGTATTTTCAAGCAATGGCAAGAGGCTCCAGAGACGATTTGTCCGCCGGAAGGTGAGCCCTGGGAAGCGGCTGTCGAACGAGTGCAAAAGGCGTTGAAGAAGCCGCTCCGTAAGTACGCCTCGCTGGCGCTTGTCGCTTCCGAGCCTTTGGCCTCGCTTGTATGCTCCGTCCTCACCGGCGAGCCGCCGGATTTGTCCGCGGCCTTTCCGGAAGTTCCTGGCGATCCGATCATCGATTTCCTCGAATCGACTGGCAGCGACGGACACTTTGAACGCAAGTCGGAACCGCGGCCGAAACGTTCGATCGAATCCCCGACCCCCGCGCCGGCCAGTCGATGACTGAGAGATCCCCGAATCATTTGACGATATTTCCAATTGCCACTTGAGGATCTTCAATTGGCAATTTGCCATGACTGAGACTCACATTGATGGCCGATCTGCCCAAACCGGACCCAGAGAATTCAGGGAATTCCCCGAAGCGCCAAAAACGCGGCGTGCCGGAAGGATTGTGGCTGCAGTGCGACGGCTGCAAGACGACCGTGTACCGCAAACAGGTGGAAGCGAACTTGTTTTGCTGTCCGGAATGCGGACATCACTTCTACGTGTCCGCGAACGACCGCATCCGGCAGTTGCTAGATGAGGAGAGCTTCGAGGAATGGTTCAGTGATCTGGAGTCGTGCGATCCGTTGGGATTCGTCGACAAGCGGTCTTACAGGGACCGATTGAAAGAGGAACAGAAGCGGACGGGCCTGAAGGAGGCGTGCATTACCGGCAAAGGATATATGCGCGGCCGCGCGCTGGTGCTGGGCCTGACTGATTCGGCGTTCATCATGGGTAGCATGGGTTCGGTCGTGGGCGAGAAGCTGACCCGCGCGATTGAAAAAGCCACCGAACTGAAACTGCCACTGGTGATCGTCAGTGGATCGGGTGGCGGAGCACGGATGCACGAAGGGATTTTCTCCCTGATGCAGATGGGCAAAGTCTCCGCCGCGCTGGGGCACTTTCACGACGCCGGCGGATTATTCATCTCGGTACTGACGAACCCGACCATGGGAGGCGTGGCCGCCAGCTTCGCATCTTTAGGGGACATTATCATCGCCGAACCCAAAGCCCTCGTCGGTTTCGCTGGTCCGCGGGTCGTGCAGGCGACCGTCAGTCAAGAACTCCCGGAGGGGTTTCAGACGAGCGAATTCCTGCTGAAAATGGGCTTCGTCGATCGTATCGTCGACCGCAAGAGTTTGCGAACGGAGATCGCGCGGATCATCGACTACTGTGCATCGTGATGATTGTTTGTGCCAACCCCCAAGCGACGATCATGGACTTCCTCAAAAAACTCTTCGACAAGTTTCCCAAGGTCGAGAAAGTCGACATCGCGCGGCGGTTTGAATTGCTGGCTCGTGTCGGTCAGGGGAGCATGTCGAAAGTCTGGCGCGCCCGCGACCTGATGAACGGCAAGATGCTCGCCGTCAAGGTGCTCGATAAGGCCAAGACGATGCGCTTTGAGGCGCGCTTCATGGGGTTGAATAAACCGAGCGAAGGGGAGGTGGCCTGCTCACTAAAGCACCCTTATATCATGCGGACCTATGAATTCGGCAGGACAACCGACAACGAGCAATACCTTGTCATGGACTTTATCGAAGGCTTGAGTCTGAGTTATTTGGTTGACGTCCAGAACGACAAAATGAAAGAACACCGGCTGACTTATATCATCCAATTAGGTGAGGCAATCGATTACCTGCATCGGCAGAATTGGATCCACCGCGATCTCTGTCCGCGGAATGTGATGATTGACCCGGACAACAACGTCAAGTTGATCGACTTTGGCCTGACGGTTCCGAACACGCCGGCGTTCCAAAAGCCAGGCAACCGCACCGGCACCGTCAACTATATGGCTCCAGAACTGATCAAACGGCAGCGCACCGATCAGCGTATCGATGTCTTCTCATTCGCCGTCACCTGTTACGAAATGTACACCAACCGGCTGCCCTGGGACGTGCCGGCGCAAGAGACGATGGACACGGTGCTGCAGCACATCAACAAGGCGCCGACGCCGGTGCAAGAATTGGCTCCGGACATCCACCCGGTCGTCGCGGAAACAATCATGAAAGGAATGCGGGCGGATCCGAATGATCGCTTTCAGACGGTTGCCGAGATGCTCGTTCCGCTCCGCAAGACGCACGCAGAGATCGAAGCTCAGAGGGAAGCGGAACGCCAAACAAGGGCCGCCGTCGCGAAGGTCACGCCGGCAATGCCCGAGGCTAAACCCACGAAGCCCGACGCGGACGGCGACTTCTTTAGCGAACTCCTGCTGGACGAAGGTCGCACGCGAGCGAAGCCGGCACCGGCGAAGATCAGGGAACGTCAGGCCGACAAATCTCCGACGAAACGTCCGAAGACGTCACAGCCCGCTGCCGGCGCGAAAGCAACCGGCAAGCGAGCAGACAAGGACCAGTCGGCCCCGCCGCCTCAAAAGCCGAACGTCAGCGCGACCGTGCCGCCAGCGGATGATTCCGCCGATGAGTTCGCCGGCATTGAAGTCGACGAGTCGCCGGACGAGTTTGACGCCAGCAACCTCGAAAAGGCCGGCACGGACGACGAAGACGATCCGATTCTGCGACTGAGTGATGATTGATTCGAAATCTGCGACTGCACGGTTTTCCTACTCCCATTTTTGATTTTTGATTTTGGATTTTTGATTGAGAATGCGGACTGTGGTTCAATCAAAAATCTAAAATCGGCAATCGAAAATACGCATGGACGGACTCTCCCAACTTAACGCTGCTCAGCACGACGCGGTGTCGACGCTTTCCGGCCCGCTGCTGGTGCTCGCGGGAGCCGGAACGGGCAAGACGCGCGTGATCACGTTTCGCATCGCGAACTTGATCGGGCACGGTGTGTCGCCCGATCGCATCTTGTCGGTGACGTTCACCAACAAAGCCGCGCGAGAAATGCTCGAACGCGCGACGGCGCTGATCAGCGGAGGCAGACGATCCAAGAACCGGCCGTGGATCTCCACGTTTCACAGCTTCTGCGTACGCGTGCTGAGACAGGAGATTGACGTACTGGGATACCCAAACAACTTCACGATCTACGACCGCGGCGATCAAGAATCCGCCGCACGACGAGCACTTCGCGATTTGCGCGTTGGCGACAAACAAATGAAGCCGGGCGATCTGGTCAATCGCATCGGCCATTGGAAGTCGCAAGGCGTCACCGCTCAAGACGCGACCGAGCACGTGGAGCACGATGGCGACCGACTGGCCGCGATGGGATTTCGGCGATACCAGGCGATCCTGAAATCGTCGGGTAGCGTCGACTTCGACGACTTATTGCTGCTGACGAATCAGCTCTTCGCGGACCACCCCGAAGTCTTGGAGAAGTATCAGCGGCGTTTCGACCACGTGCAGATCGACGAATATCAGGACACCAACGGCTCCCAGTTTGATCTCATCGAAGCGCTGGTCCGTCCGCATCGAAACTTGTGCGTCGTCGGCGACGACGACCAGTCGATCTATGGCTGGCGCGGCGCCGACGTGTCGCATATTCTGCAATTTCCGACAATCTTTCCCGGCACGAAAGTCGTCCGCCTGCAAGAGAACTATCGTTGCACGACCGAGATTCTCGGCCTGGCGAACAGTTTGGTGAAGCACAATCGCGAGCGGCACGACAAGCGTCTGATCGCCTCGCGCAGTTTGCCCGGCTCCGTGCGTTACCGCGAGTACGAAAACGCAGAAGTCGAAGCCGAGTTCGTCGTCCGCGAGATCGACTTTCTCGGACGCAACAAAGGCATTTCGCCCGACGACGTCGCGATCCTGTTCCGCACGAACGAACAACCGCGCGCGTTCGAGGTACAACTCCGCCGCTTCCGCGTGCCGTACGTGATTCTGGGCGAGCGGTCGTTTTTCGACAATAAGGAAGTCCGCGACATCCTGGCCTATCTGCGAATCCTCTCGCAGCCGCTCGACGAGCAATCGCTGTTGCGGATCATCAACACGCCGGCGCGCGGCATCGGCGACACGTCGGTCGAAAAACTTCTCGCGCGAGCGGTGCTCAACAAAGTCCACTTCTGGGACGCGGTGCCGGAACTCGCCGCAGCCGGCGACATCTCAGACAAGGTGGCCAAGAACGCCGAGGCGTTTCAGCAACTGCTCGCCGAGTACCGCCGCAAATTGCACGAGTCACCGAAACAATTGCCCGACACGTTGCAGCAACTGCTCGACTCGATCAACTATCACGACGAAATCCAGAAGCAGTACAAGACGCCGGAGCAGCAGCTCGTGCGGCAGGGGATCGTCGAGCAGTTCGTCGACACGCTCCGGCAATACGTGGCCAACGCCGTGGAACCGTCGCTCGGCGGATTCCTCGACGAAACCGCGCTGGCCGGCCGCGACGAAGAACCGGACAAGGACGAGCAACTCAAGCAACGAGGTGTGCGGCTGATGACGATTCACGCCGCGAAGGGCCTGGAGTTTCCCCGCGTCTACTTAGTCGGCATGGAAGAGGGCTTACTGCCTCATCGCCGCGCGGTCGATCTCGAAGACGAGTCACCGAAAGCGATCGACGAAGAACGCCGCCTGTGCTACGTCGGCGTCACCCGCGCGAAGGACGCGCTGACGCTCACCCGAGCGACCTTCCGCACCAAATGGGGCAAGCCACGCGTGACAACAGTTTCGCGCTTCATCCACGAGATGTTCGACGAAATGCCGGAGGAGACTGACGAAATGCCGGTGACCAACGACGACTGACGGTCGTTCCAAGTTCGTGCTCTCCGCCAGTCGTGTTGATTCATGTGTCGAATCAGCCATTGGGCACTAGCCCACGGTTTGAGTTCGCTGAACCGTAGGCCAAGTGGCCGAGCGCGGTTTCGCCGATCTCAAAGAACACCGCCAACTCCGCCGCCACACCGGCCGCACGCCGACACGAGCCAAAACTGACGTGGCCTTGGCCGTCCTGATCCATAACCTCATGATCGTCCATCAACAC
>CAYSHJ010000818.1:0-2626 GCA_964430385.1 uncultured Planctomycetaceae bacterium | reverse complement strand
GGACGTTTCGTCGCGTGCCAGGTCCGTTTCGTCGCGAGTGGCGCTGGTCGTGATGGCGTCGCCACCGGCGTGCGACGGGGTTTGTCGGCAACACGGTCGACAGGTGAGTCAGACGACGGCGCGTCCGGAACTTGATACGCCTGGCCGCATCTTTCGGCCGGGCAGCGGCCCATTTTGCGCGCATGCCGCGCGGCGACTTTGAACGTCGCACCACAATTGGCACACGTCACGGAGATCAGCTTGGTGGGTTTCTCGGGCATCGATCGCACACCCGGGCAGGAGGACTGTCGATTTCAGGTAGTCCGGCCTCTCCGAGCCCGGATATCTTGTGGTGAAACGTTACCTACTCCGCTAAATGTTGAGCCTCGGAGAGGCTCAACTCCATTAAATTGGCAGTCGCCAGGAGGGACTGCGGACGCTGGCAGTGAATCAATCGTCCGCGACAAGACTGGCAACAGTCTACCTCGCTGTTTGTCGCTGCAACAGCGTCTTGTGGAGCTTGTTGAAGCGACGATGTCCGGGGAAACCACATTAAAGGTGTGGCGCAACTTTGCGGTAGCCGGTACACTCGGCCCATGCCGCAAGCCACGACCTCGCTTCGATCCGTCGCCGTGCTGACTCTGCTGACGCTGGGGCAGATGGGTCTGCAATTCGCCTTTCAGTTGCTGTTGGCGAAACGTTTCGGTGCCGATGCGGAAATGGACTCGCTCGTGGCCGCGTGGACGTTGCCGCTAGTGGTTAGCGGGCTGTTGGGCGTGTCGCTCGGATCAGTTTTTGTGCCGGTGTTCGTCGAGACTCGGCAGCGAGTCGGCGAAACGGCCGCGCGGTCCATGGCGATTCAGGTCGTCTGCTGGCTGTTCTTGGTCAGTGCGCTGTGGTGGCTGGCCGCGCGTCAGTTCGCGAACTCATGGATGCGAACTTTGCATCCGGGCTTTGATGACGAGCAGGTGTGGGTTGCGGCTGAGTTGTTTGAGACGTTGGCAAGCTTGATGATCTGGAACAGTCTGGCGGCGATGGCTCGTGCGTGGAGTCATTGCTTGGGTCGTTTCGCGGTGACGGGTGTCGCGGCGTTGGTCGGCAACGGCGTGACGTTCGTGCTCGCGTGGCAGTGGGCCGCGACCGACGGCCTGTCCGGCGCGGCGCGAGCGATCGTGTTGGGATCGCTCTTGAGTTTTGTGTGGCAGACGCCGTGGGGACAATTCTCGCTCGGTTGGCCTGTCACGAACGAGTCGCAGGCGGCGGTGCGACGTTGCTTCGTGATGTTGCCGCCGTTGCTGATCGGACTGGCATGCACTCAGCTCGATCCGCTGGTCGATCGCTATTTGGCGTCGAAGTTGTTGCCGGGGAGCGTGTCACATTTGGGATACGCCTCGAGGTTGGCGGCGGCGGTGTTGACGTTGAGTACCGGTGGGCTCGCGGTCGTGGCGTATCCGTCGCTCGCGGCACATGCGGCCGCGCAGGACAACGACAAGCTGCGTGTCGAGATTGCGGCGGCACTGCGGTTTCTCGCGTTGTTGCTCGTGCCGCTAGTCGCCGCGTTGCTCGGGTTTGGCCAACCACTGATTCATGACTTGCTCGAACGAGGCCGCTTCGACGCTAAAGACACGAAAGTCGTGGCGACTCTGCTGGCGATTCTGTGCGGCATGATCGTCGGCGGCAGCTTGGGCGAGATCGCGTCAAAAGTGTTTTACTCGTCGCAGAGGCCACTCACGCCGGTGTTGGTGGGGCTGATTGGTTTCGGAATCGGAGTGGCGTTGAAGTTCGTTTGGTACCGACGCACGGGCGTGTCCGGACTCGCGTCGGCGACATCGGTGTTTTATCTGCTGAACGCGATCGTGCTGTTGTCGCTGGTGGGCTTTCGATTGGGTTGGTCGACGTTTGCGGGAGTGCCCGGCGCGTTGCTGCGAGCGGCTGTCGGTTCCACAGTCGCAGCCGTTGTTGGCTCGTTCGTGTTGAAGGCTCCGGTGCCGCTGCCGGGGCTTTTCGGCGCGGCCGCTGGCGGCTTGGCGTTTGTCGTCGTGCTGGCACTGTTGCGAGATGAGTTTGCTTGGCGGGCGATTCGGATGGTCGTTCCGTCTCGCGGCGACGGCGCGGCTGCTTCCGAGGAGCCGCAGCCGTGAACGAGGTTCATCCGGCCGTTGCGGTCCAATGTGAAACAACCGCTTGCCCGCTCTGCGGCAACGACCGATCAATGCCGCTCATGACGGCCGGCGATTTGTTGTACGGTTTCGCGGGAGAGTTCACGCTTGTTCGTTGCGGCGCTTGCGAGCATGTGTTCCTGAATCCGCGACCGACACGCGAGTGCATCGGGCAGTTTTATCCGGCGGACTACGGGCCATTTCGTGGGGGCGACGACGGTCTTGCGACGTGCGAGACGTCACATCTCCCTCGCCCCCGCATCGGGGGAGAGGGGCGGGGTGAGGGTGCTTCTTCGATCGCCGGTGAAGCCGTCGGCCCCCTCTCCCTAACCCTCTCCCCCAATGCGGGGGTGAGGGGACCGGACAGGTGCGATCGCAGTTTCGCGTGGCGGTGGCTGAAGCGGCTGGTGCTGTGGTGGATCGACTCGCGAGCAACACTGATTCCAGACGTGACCTCAACTCCGAAAAGCGCTCTCGAACTGGGTTGC
>CAYSHJ010000817.1:0-18376 GCA_964430385.1 uncultured Planctomycetaceae bacterium | reverse complement strand
GACGTAGCTGTAGCTGCCGTGCAAAACGCCCTTCACGCCGTAGCTCAATGTGCTGGCGTGATCGCCCGGCATGGGGCCGCGGCCGCCCGCCTCGACGCCGGTGAGCGCGACCGAGTCATCATCAACGAAGGGATAGAACATGCCGGCCGAATTCGAGCCGCCGCCGACGCAGGCAATGACTTCGTTCGGCAAGCGGCCCTCGATGTCCAGGCATTGCTGACGAGCCTCGCGGCCGATGACCGATTGAAAATCGCGGACCAGCATCGGAAACGGGTGCGGCCCGACAACGCTGCCGATGATGTAGTGAGTGTTCTCGACCGAGGCCATCCAGTCCCGCATCGCCTCGTTGATCGCATCCCGCAACGTCCGCGAGCCGCTCGTCACCGGCCGCACTTCGGCCCCCATCATTTTCATGTTGAAGACGTTCAGCTTCTGTCGCCGAATGTCTTCCTCGCCCATGTAGACGACACAATCGAAGCCGAATCGAGCACACGCGACCGCCGTGGCCACGCCGTGCTGACCGGCTCCGGTTTCGGCGATCACTCGCGGCTTCCCCATGCGACGAGTCAGCAACGCCTGTCCCAGCGTGTTGTTGATCTTGTGAGCACCCGTGTGATTCAGGTCTTCCCGCTTGAGATAAATCTTCGCGCCGCCAAGATGCCGTGTCAGACGCTCCGCGAAGTACAACGGGTTCGGTCGCCCGACGAACGACTTCAGCAAGCCGTTCAGTTCGCGATGAAACTCCGGGTCGAGCTTCGCCTTGTCGTACTCGGCGCTCAGTTCTTCGAGAGCCTGCATCAACGTCTCAGGCACGAACCGCCGGCCGAACTCGCCGAAGCGGCCGTGGGCATCGGGAACGTGCGTGGTGGCGGTGTGTTTCAGTGCGGGAGGAATCGGAACAGCGGAAGCACTCATCGGGTCTCGGTCCTTGCACGCGGGAATCGCGAGGCGAATTGTATTGGCCGCCGATTCCTCCGCCACTCACCACTCAATGACGAATCAATGGAGTCACGGTCTTCGCTCAGGCCGCGTACCAGTCGAGCAACCGCGTGACGCTGAGTTTGATCTTGGGAAACGCCAGCGGGCGGACGGTGCCGCCGCGTTCGATGACCTCGTGCGACTGGTATTCGCCGTCCTGCGGATCGCGGAAGACTTCGACGCAGTCTTCCCGCAAGTTGACCACCCAATAATCGGCGAGTCCGGCTTCCGCGTAGAGCTTGGCCTTTTTCCCGCGGTCGTAGTTCAGGGAGCTGTCGGAGACCTCGATGACCAAGAAAATGTCAGAGGCTTCGGGACGATTAAGCCGATAGGAGCGCTGACGAACCCAGGCAAGATCCGGCAGCGGGACACTGTCCAATTCGGGTAAACCAATCGTGCTTTGAACTCGTACTCGCACCTGTCGTCGGTCCGTCGTCTCAAAACTCCATTCGGTCAGTTTATCGACCGCTTCTTCATGGCTAGGGCCGGGAGGACTCATTTGGCGCAGCTCCCCTCGAATGAGCTCGATGCGTCGGTCGCGGAATTGTTCGAAGAAGCCCTTTTTGACGAGCCGATCAAACTCGGCCACGGTGATCTGAAAGGCGATACTCATGACGAAATGCTCCTCGGTTTCGAGCCGTCAGTGTAGTCGATATTGTGTCCACACAAGGGCCGGTTTTTCAAACCGATCCTAGTGCTTTGCTCCAATTTCATAGAGGGTTGCTTTCCATGTCCATTTTGTTCGAACCCTCGTCCGAATCTCTCGCCCTGATCGAACGTGGTCGCAAGGTTTTGCCCGGCGGAGTTTGCTCCAGCACTCGGTTCAACCAAGCGTGGGGACGACCGGTGTACGCGTCGCGGGCGAAAGGCTCGCGGTTCTGGGATGTCGACGGGCGCGAATTCCTCGACATGTCGATGAGCCACGGCGCGGCGTTGCTCGGACATGGGCCGGAGTGTCTGCGCGAGGTGTTCGACAAGGTTTGGGAACTCGGCGTGATGTGCAGCCTCGACACGCCGTACCACATCGAACTGGCCGAGCAACTCTGCCGCATCGTGCCGTGTGCCGAGCGAGTGCGGTTCACCGGGTCCGGCAGCGAGGCGACGTTGCATGCGCTGCGGTTGTGCCGAGCGGTCAGCGGTCGCGACAAGATCATTCGCTTTCACGGGCACTTTCACGGCTACCACGAGTTCACATTCATCGGCGGGCACCCGCCGGCCGATCAACTCGACGCCCAGCCGCCGTATCGCGAGAGCGCGGGCATCCCGAAGTCGCTCGCCGAACTCGTCATCGCCGCCGAGTACAACGACGTCGCTGTGCTAGAACGGCTGGTCAAGCAGCACCAGCACGAGGTGGGGACGATCTTGATCGAGCCGGTCGATTACAACTGCGGCTGCATCCTGCCGGAGCCGGGATTCCTCGAAGCTGCTCGCCGGCTGGCGAACGAACACGGAATGATCCTCTTCTTCGACGAGATCCAATCGTTCGCCAAGAAGAGTCCCGGCGGAGCACAACAAGACTTCGGTGTCACGCCGGACATCTGCACGATTGGGAAATCGCTCGGCGCCGGCTTGCCGCTCTCCGCAATCGCCGGCAAAGCCGAGTTGATGGACCGCTTCAAGCCGGTCGGCGACGTCGCGCACTCCGGCACGTTCAACGCGCCACTGCCGAGCATGCTCGCTGGGCTGGCGTTCGTCGAACAAATTCAGCGGCCTGAGTTTTGGCAACACATTCACTCATTGGCCGAGCAGCTCTCAGCAGGTCTCGACGACATCGCTTGCCGCAGTCTCGTGCCGTGCCGTTTCCAATCTCACGGCAGCCGCTTCGGTCTGACGTTTGGCACGCGCGAGCCGGTCAGAAACTATCGCGATACGCTTTGCCACAGCCGCGAACTGATGCTGAAGTTCTGCCGACAAACGACGACTCGCGGCGTGTACTTCCACGATTACGGCGGCGGCCCGTGCCATCATGGCTTTTCGTCGGCTCACACCAAGGCCGACATCGACCGCGTGCTGAATGTGATAGACGATTCGCTGCAAGCGGTGAGTTTCTGAACGGAATACCTGGTAGTGGGTCGGTTTGTGTGGCACGCCCTGCCAAGGGCGTGGAAAACCGCGACCGCGATGGCCACGCCCTTCGATGACTCAGGGACGTGCCACTTAAACTGAACCGCTACCAACTCATACAATCATCGTAATGAACTGCCGGACCGCGCCTGCGAACTAGCGACGAGCAGCCGGCACGACCACTTCCGCTGGCATGGGCCTGATGGCGTTCAAGCCGCGGTCGGTGGAATTTTCGATGCCTTGGATCAGCGTTTCGTCGAGCAGTTGCATGATCATCCGTTGGCCGAAACCGTAAACACTCCAGAAGCCGTATTGCGTCATGTCGATCGTGCCGTGAACAAGCTTTGACCCTGGCAAGTGGTGTTGGCCGGTCGCGTTGGCGATTTCTTCTTCGAGACTTTGTTCGCGACGTTGCACGTAATCGACCGCCGCGTCCATGCGACGGAGGTTGGTTTGCGACGCGAACTGATAATCCGACAGGTTGGCGTTGGTCAGGTCGAACACGTTGGCGCTCTCGGAAATCCATTCATTCTGGCTGTGTCGCAACGCCAAGTCGACCTGATCGGCGGCCGACATGATGGGATGCTGGCCGCGAGACAGCGGCGAGATTACGTCGTCCAAAATGCGGAAGATGCTCAATTCGGTGAACAACAGCAGGTTGTAAGTGATATTATTGAGGTCGAATGGGCTGGCGGGGTGGTTGATCGTCAACGGCTGGTGTGGGTACTCCGGCACGGGTTCATAGCTGACCGGTTGCCAGGCCTTCAGGTCCACCGAATCCCAATAGACGGCTTTCAACACTTGGCCCGAGGTCAGCGTGATGTCACCGGTGGGACCGAGGTGAGCGACCTCGGTTGGCAAGGGCGAGCGGATTGTTTGTCGCGGGAACAACCCGCGCGAGAACGGGAGTCCGTCCACATGCGGGTGGCTCGCGGCCGATGAAACCGGCGCTTGCGACGGCTCCGACTCGTAGATCGTGCGGATCGGCTGGCCGTCGAATTGATCCATGTTGGCCTTGCTGCCGACCATGTTGAGCAACGTGGGCGTGAGGTCCACCAGTCGGCATGGCGAGTCGATGCGCGCGCCGCGGCGGATGTTCGGTCCTGAGACAAACCAACAGGCTCGCATGGCATCGGCCAACGGGTATCCGTGCATCGTGCCCGGCGAGCTGTCGTTGCCAAAGTACCAACCCGGTCGCGCGGTGATCACCAAGTCCGGCGCTGCGTCGGCTTCTTGCAGTTGCAGGTTGTCTTGCCAAAGCATGTGCCGCGACAACGCCACAACCGTGTCGGGGTACTGGCTGTGCGTTTGAGCCTCCAGCCATTCGCGTTCGTCGTGAAACTCGCGCAGGAATTCGTAGTCCACGAGACTCGACAGCCCCAGCGGATCGTTGAGTGGATGCTCGATAATGTGGTAACTGACTCGTCCGTCGCCGGTCGGCCTGACGTCGGAGACAGCGCTGTATCGCAACCGCCAACGGATCGCTCCGGTCGATGTGCGTGCCATAGGCTGACGCTCGATCACAGCCCAGCCGCGATCGGCACTGGCGACTAACAGCGAAGAATCGGTGAGCTTCATCAGCACCAGATCAATCGGAGATTTCTTAGGGATTGAGGATTGAGGATTGAGGATCGCGGATTGAGGTGACTTCGAATCCGAAATCCGAAATCCGAAATCCGAAATCACAAACTGTGGTTCTGGTTCTTGCCCGTTCGCGTGTTTGAACTCCGCGTGCGTGATCATGTCGACCAGATTGACCGGCGGCAGGTGATCGGCGATACGATAAGCCAGCAAGTCGGCCGGACGGCTCGGGCCAGACCAGTCGCCGCTGCGATAATGTTCTTTTGGGAAGAACAGTCGCGCGGCGCCGTCGGAGTCGCCGTCGACGAACACGAACTGTTGACTGCCGTCTCCGGTGTGTTGAGCCGACTCGCGATGTTGCCGCACCGACAGGCCAAGACCGCCACCGATCCATCGTCCGTCGAGCGAAACTTCGCGCGGTCGGTACAGCAATTCGTGAGCCACATCGAAATGTGAGAGGTGTCCCGTTCGGCCACCATGATGTCCGTGATCGCTCACGAGGCAAAAGTAAGTCGTGCGCATGCGATCCTGAGCGTGAAACTCGGCGATCATCTGGCCGATCAATTGATCGGCTTTCGCGATCGTGCGTCGCGTTGCGCCGAACTGGCCGCGACATTCCTTGTGGCTGACCGAATCGGTCTCCGGCAGCCAGACGATCATCACCGGCTGATTGCGCGGGATCAGTTGCCGCACGGCGTAATTGGCGTTCGCGTCGTCGATGTACCGCCACGCCTCCTGAGCTTTGAAGTACGGCACCGTCCGTGCGAGGCTGCGACTCCACAACGGCGGCGGCATCTCGGTCATCACAGGCAACACGCCGGTCGCCCAGTCATGTCCCTCGCGCCGCAGAATCTCATACAACGGAGCGATGTCGCTGGTCAGCGATTGCCGCCATTTCTCGACGTCATGGTTTCCTTGCACCCAGCGTCGCACGGTCGATTCTCCGTCGATGAGCGCACGGTCGACTCCTTGCGGCGCGAGCATTCGAGAACTCCGGCTCGGCCCCAACGGATCCAGATACGACTCCGACACCGATCGCTGACGACTGAAACGCACTTGCCCCTTCAAACCGTGTCGGTCGGAGAAGCAGCCAGTCCACATCGTACCGTTGGACGTGATCGTGTCCGAAGGAAAACCCGTGAAACAGTTGCTCAGCCACACGCCATTGTCGAGAAACAGCGTCTTGATGTTGGGCAAGTGCCCCATCGCGGCCATCTCCCGCACGACGTCCGGCCGCAAGCCGTCGACATAAAAGACAACGACTTGACACAGCGAAAACGGACGCCCGTTTTCGGCTTGAGCCGGCACGATTTCCTCATAGGCCACCGGCTGCATCTGAATCGGCAGCGTGACCTGCGCGTGAAATGCCCCTTCGCTGTCGATCGGATCAAAGTCGTTGACCGCCAGTTGCAATCGGCCACTCGCCGCTGCCGTCCAACTTCGGCCTTGGCCGACGAAGAATGCTGGGCCTTCTCCGATCCGACCCATCAAGCAAAAGCACGGTGCTGGTCCATGACTGCCGCTGGGCAACGGAAATTTCTGATCCTGAATGCCGTCGTGAACCAAAAACGTCCCGGCCGGGCCGATCGACGCTTCAAACTTTTGGCCCCACCGATCGGATTGCCGGACGATGACTCGGCCCGACGCCGTTACCGACACCGGTTCTCCTTCCGTCACGTCGATTCCGGTATCAACCCAACCCACGGAGCCAGGGATCGAGACCGCTTGCCCTTCGACGTCGGGCTGATTGACGGCAAACGCAACTCCCGTCGTGGAACTTTTCTGAGAACATCCGGCCAGCACGAGCGACGCAAACGCCAACACTTCCAGTGTCACGCGACGCCGTGAGAAGGCGGAGCGACTTGAAGGAGTCCGCGAACGTCTGATCACAATCAGCATCCTTGCCCGTCGGACATTTCGTTGAATAAGCTGGACGCCCGATTAATCGTCTTCCTAGCCCCGATGAGTTTGGAGCAATCGTTGTGACCGTTCGCTTCGGCCGCATTCCCCTTCCGGACGTGCGGCCTACGGAATGCCGGTCGTCCCTAATGACTCCGCAGAGCTTCCGAAGGCAGACAACTCTTCGGAACCGGCAAAGTTTTCTAGGTGCCGCTTGTCGAACAAATCTCCGGTCATGTCGAAAAAAGCGCTCATCCGGGAATCGCGTACACAGACGCAACCCGACGCGATGGTTGGAATTGAGAAAATGGATTTTGGAGGCATCACTCCGATGTCCAATGGTGAAAAAAAAATGGCCGTGGCCAAGAAGTCCCCGCCAGGGCCTGATACGCTATTGGCGCACCGGAGACTGAGATACCCCTTGGCAGATTGCTTCCCAGCAGCACGGTCGTCCGTACCGGACAAATATCGGGAAGGAATTGGAGCTAGTTCCTTGGCAGAGCCTGCCTCCGTTTCTTCAGGCTCCGGAATTTCATCCGAACTCAACGACAGAAATCAACCATTGGACATCGGAGTGATGCCTCGCAAAATCCACCGTGGAATGACCTCGCGTTCAACTTTGCAGGATGCCTCAGCCATGACAAATAACGGAATAATCCCATAATCCCATAGATGCTTCAGGCGGATGAACCGGATTTCAGGACTTCCGTGTTCGTTCGCGTTTGGAACGGAACCTGCCAAACTGGGCTTGCTTTGCCACACATGGACTGGGAAGTGAATCCGCCGGTAACTGACAATCAGGAAGGTTTGGGGAATGGCTCGTCGTTCTGCCGACAGTCGCGGGCAACCTTCTGGATTTACGGTGATCGAACTGCTGGTCGTCATCGCGATCATCGCGATCTTGATCGCATTGCTGTTGCCGGCCGTGCAGTCAGCTCGCGAGGCGGCTCGACGATCGCAGTGCAAGAACAATCTCAAACAGATCGGTATCGCGCTGCACAACTACGTCGATTCCAACAGGCTGCTTCCGCCAAGTGGAACGATTCCCGCGGGGACGACGTTCGCCGGCAACAATGGCTCGTGGTCGATTCACGGTCGCCTCCTGCCGTACCTCGAAGGAGGCAACGCCTACAAGCAGGTCAGTTTGACGGTGGCTTGGGATGCTCCGATCAACCGCAGCACCGGCGTGCCGCTGCTAAAAATCCAAACATACTCTTGCCCCAGCGAAGTGAACGACCTGGCGCGCGTCGATACAGCGAGCCTGCCGTACACACAACCCACGAACTACGGCTTCAACATGGGATCCTGGTTGATTTGGGATCCGGCGACGGGACAAGGGGACGACGGCATCGCGTTCATGAACAGCGGCGTGAGCTTGTCTGCCGTTCGAGACGGCTTGAGCTGCACGTTGGCGGCATCCGAAGTCAAAGCGTTCACATCGTACTTCCGCAACACGATCGATCCGGGACCGACGCCTCCGGCGTCACCCGCCGCGCTGACCGCATTCGCTTCGGGAGCTCAATTCAAGCTTGGTCCGAACACGAATGACAACACCGGCCACACCGAATGGTGCGACGGCCGAGTGCATCACGAAGGGATGACGACCGTCTTTTGTCCGAATACGTTCGTCTCGTACACGCACACCGACGGCCGCACATACGACATCGATTACACCTCGCGACAAGAAGGCTCGCACCTCACGCGACGGACGTACGCCGCCGTGACATCGCGCAGTTATCATCCGGGCATCGTGCAGTCCGTGTTGCTGGACGGTTCCGCTCGTTCGGTCAACGAAAAGATCGACCTGAGCGTCTGGCGAGCGCTCGGCACGCGTGTTCGCGTCGCCGGGGAACCAGCGACAATCGAGTTCTGAATCGATGTCCCAGAAATGACCCGGACGCTTGAAGCGTGCGAGTCACGGACAGCGTTGCGACAACCCGCAGGCATCGCGAGCACGATCGAGAACCTCTTGTGCCTTGGCGCGCGCATGCCGCGCTCCCGCCTGCAACACGTCTTCGACGGTGCTCGCGTCGGCGGCGAGTTTCTCTCGCCGTTCGCGCGCAGGACCAAAGAAAGCGTCGGCCACCTCGAAGAGTTCTTGTTTCGCCTCTCCGTACCCCATGCCACCGGCCCGGTAACGAGTGGCTAGTTCGGCTTGTTGAGCGGGTGACGCGAACAGCTTGTAGAGCGTGAAGACTGAGCACGTTTCCGGATTCTTCGGGTCTTCGACCGGAGTGGAGTCAGTCTTGATCGACATCAATTTTTTGCGGAGCTTCTTCGGTTCGTCGAACAGTTCGATCGTGTTGCCGTAACTTTTGGACATCTTCTCGCCGTCGATGCCAACGACTTTCGCGGTCTCGGCCAGCACGCGAGCTTCCGGTAACACGAAGACGTCACGCTCGTAGGTCAAATTGAATTTCACGGCGATGTCGCGAGTGACCTCGATGTGCTGCACCTGATCGACACCGACCGGTACGATGTTGCTATCGTAAGCCAAGATGTCGGCCGCCATCAGTACCGGATACGTGAACAATCCCGCATCCGCCGCCAGGCCTTTTGCGAGCTTGTCTTTGTACGCGTGACACTTTTCGAGCAGACTCATTGGCGTCAATGTGCTCAGTAACCACGTCAGCTCGGTCACTTCCGGAACGTCGGACTGCCGAAACAACGTCGCCTGGTTCGGATCAAGCTCCAGCGCCAAGAGATCGAGTGCCGCGTCGCGCGTGAAACTTCGCAAAGCCTCGCGGTTGCGAACGGTGGTGAGTGCGTGCAGGTCCGCGATGAAGTAAAAGGCCTGCTCGTTGTCCTGCAACGCGATGTATTGCCGGATCGCTCCGAAGTAGTTGCCCCAGTGAAAGCGTCCGGTCGGCTGAATGCCGGAAAGAACTCGCATCGTCGGTCCTCGGTGAGCATCCATGTATCAGTTTCGTGCCAAACAGCCGCTTTTTAAGCTTGTAAGGTGCCGACTAGCGTGTTGACGTTCGAGTTACCTTCGGCCTCAACAACGCGAGCCAATTCATCGACCAGTCGACACGCCAGCGTCGGGTCATAGAAGTTCGCGGTTCCAATTTGCACGGCCGTCGCGCCGGTCACGAGGTACTCCATGACATCGTCAAGTGACTGGATTCCGCCGACGCCAATAATCGGAATCCGCACTGCGCGCGAGACCTGATAGACCATTCGCAACGCGATCGGCTTAATCGCGGGACCGCTCAGGCCGCCAAAAATATTGCCCAGGATCGGCTTGCGGCGCCGCCAATCAACGGCAATTCCCTGAAACGTGTTCATCAAGGTCACGGCATCGGCTCCGGCTTCGGCGGCGGCGGCGGCGATGTCGACGATATTGGTCACGTTGGGAGTCAGTTTGGCGATGATCGGTAATTCGCAGGCGGACCGAACTTCGCTGACGACATGAGCTGCTAACTTCGGATCGGTGGCGAAGTCGATCCCGCCGCTGACGTTGGGGCACGAGATATTGAGTTCCAGCGCGGCAATCTCGCGGTATCGGTCGAGCCGCTTCGCCATGACACCGAACTCGGAAATGTCATGGCCCGCGATGTTGACGATGACCGCTGTCCCCAAACCCAGCAAGTAGTTGAGATGTTTCTCGAGAAATACGTCCAGGCCGTCGTTGTCCAGGCCGATCGAGTTCAGCAAGCCGGAGGCGGTCTCGACCGTTCGCGGTGGAGGGTTACCCATGCGGGGCAGCGGTGTGACCGTCTTGGGAATAATGCCGCCCAGTCGAGCAAAGTCGGCGAATGACTGCATTTCGCGCGCGTACCCGAAAGTCCCCGAAGCAACCAAGATCGGGTTTCGCAAGCGGAGTCGGTTGAGTGTGACTTCCAGCGTATTCACGCCGCGAACTGTAATGGCCAGTTAATAGGCCAGCAACGGCGCGCTGACTTCAGCAACCTGGCTGAGAACTTCAGCGGTCACAACGGCAAGCGAGCTTTGAAGAACGGTTGCCACCGACACCGATCAGATGACGCCACCGTGAGTGCGGTAGGGTGTGGCGACATCGGGCATGTCGAGGCCCCAGATCCGTTCCCAAATATCGTTAATGTGCCGTAAGCCTTCCGACACGTAGATCAGTTGGCGGGCTCGAATGGCAGGATCCGAGGAGTAAATCGGCACGATGCAACCAACTTGAACCGTGACGGTCGCCAGCAACAGGCCGAGGCAAATGAACTTACGCATGGATGTCCTCCCTGACATCGACATTCGACACCACAACGATTTCCGACGTGCCAGCATTTCGTTCGCAGTTCAATCCATTAAGGGACTTGCAACGGTTCCGCACGCACAGCGGAAGTCGCGGCTTCGGCTCGCGTCTTCGCGGCTTCGGCCTCTTCGAGCAACCTGACTTTTTCTTCCATTTCTTTGCCTGGCTTGAAAGTCACGACGTACTTCTCAGCCACATCCACTCGCTCGCCCGTTCGGGGGTTTCGTGCTTTCCGCGCAGCTCGTTTTTTCACCTCAAAGACACCAAAATTGCGAAGTTCGATGCGTCGTTCCTCGACGAGCGTTTCCACGATCGCGTCGAAGGTTTGTTGGACGATCTCCTTCGTCTTTAACTGCGTGAGACCAATCTTGTCAGAGATGGCTTTAACGATTTCTTTCTTGGTCACGTCGCAAATCTCCTGCCAAGAGTCACCAGGCCACTCGGGCCACTGGAGAGGCCAAGGTTGGGCCACAACAGTAGTCGCAAACTTGATTTAGTGTCAAGTCGCGGTTGGCGGCACTCGCCGGGAGAAAGTCGATCCACGCCGGAAGCCGGCCAGACCTCTCCATCGTAAAGTTCTTCGGCTCGACGCAACCGGCATCTTTAGTCCAATCGGCAAAATCGGCAAAGTCCATTTCACTTGCGAAGTCGGAGAACGCCGAATTACAGCTCGATTTGGCTGGCCCGAACTTCGATCTCATCCCTCGGAACGAGACGACCCTGGCCAGCTCCAGGGCAGCCCTGCTGCATTTTTTCCCAAGCTTCTTGGCTTCGTAAGTTGGAGCTCCAGAAGGGCCACGTACGACATTGAGTCGGCCGGACAGGATAGATCTGGCACTTCCGAGTGGCTGGGTCAAAGAAGGTACAATCACCGTTGGCGAACTCGGTGAGCGAGACTTTCTGTCCAATCAGCCGTGTGTGAAATAGCCGAATTTCCCCGACTGATTGACCACGAAATTCGGCGATGTGAGCGATTTCCTCTTCCGCGACGAAAACAAAACCGGCTGGGCCAGTACAACAGTTTCCGCAGCCGGTGCAGGTAAACTGTAGACCTTCTTGATACCAAGGTTCTTCGGTCATGCGGAGCAGTCTAGACAGCAGGTGAAAGTGACTCAATCGGTCAGTGCGACGAAAGTTGAAGCGATCAGCATGCGAGTTGGTGGCGTCGTGTTATGTGGCGGCAAAAGTTCCCGCATGGGACGACCAAAACTGTCGTTGCCGTTCGGGAAGGAACTGCTGCTGCCGCGAGTCGTCCGCCTGCTGCGAAAAGTTGTTTCGCCTGTGGTCGTGGTTGCCGCGCCAGACCAAGAGGTACCGCCGTTGCCGCAGGACGTTCGCGTGCTGCGCGATGAGCATGAACATCTCGGTCCATTGGCCGGCATGATGATCGGGTTGCAGGCGTTGGCCGGCGAAGTTGAAGCGGCGTATGTCTCCGCCTGCGATGTTCCCTTGCTGCGGCCGGAGTTCATTGCGGAGGTGATTCGTCAATTAGGAGCACGCGAACTGGTCGTTCCCCGCGAGGGGAAGTTTCATCATCCGTTGGCGGGTGTGTATCGGACGTCGCTGGTGGATCGAATTCGCCGCCTGGTGTCCGGCAATCGCTTGCGGCCGCTGTTCTTGATCCAGGATTGCGATTCCTACGAGATCCCCGTCGACGAATTGCGGGCGGTCGACCCCCAGCTACAATCGCTCTTGAATCTGAATCGGCCAGAGGATTACGAAGCGGTCTTGCGGTTGGTGGCATTGGAACACAATGCGTGACTCGTTCGACGATGTTCGGATGCGTGGCTTTCGCGAGCGAGTGACGGTCGAGCGTGTTTGGGAATGGCTCGACACGCACGTACGGCCGTTGGTCCGGGAATCGGTGCCGTTAGCCGCGGCGAGTGGGCGAGTGCTGTCGGCTGCGTTGATCGCGCCGCTGGACGTGCCGCCGTTCGATCGTTCGGCCATGGACGGCTATGCCCTTCGCGGTGAGGAGACTTCCGGTGCCGAAGACTACAACCCGCTGTCGTTGCGAGTGTTGGGACAGTCGCTTCCGGGATGTTCGTTCTCTGGTGAAGTCATATCGGGAACGGCGGTGCGGATTATGACCGGTGCTCCGCTGCCCGCCGGTGCCGATGCGGTGTTGCCGGCGGAGTTCGCTCGCGAGATCGACGATCGCGTCGAGTTCACGGCAGCGGTCGCTCCGGGCCGCAACGTGGGACGGCGCGGTGAAGATGTGGCAGCGGGACAAATGGTGCTCGATTCCGGACGACGATTGCGGCCACAGGATGTCGGATTGATTGCGTCGATTGGGTTTTCGATCGTTGACGTCGTCGGCCGACCTCAGGTGCGGGTGATCGCTACCGGCAACGAGATCGTCGCACTGGGCGAGCCTCGCGGGCCGTTCGCGATTTTCGATTCCAACTCCAGCATTCTACGAGCGTTGATCGAACGAGACGGCGGCCAGATCGAATCGATGCGGCGTCTGCCGGATGATCGCGAGGCGATCCGAGTGGCTTTGACCGAATCGGGTGCCGACGTGATTCTCGTGTCCGGTGGGTCGAGCGTCGGTGCGGAAGATCATGCTCCGGCCGTGCTGTCCGAGGTCGGTGAACTGGCGTTTCACGGAGTCGCGATGCGGCCGTCAAGTCCGACCGGCATCGGCCGCATCGGTGATGTATTGGTCTTTCTGTTGCCGGGCAATCCCGTGTCGTGCATGTGCGCGTACGACTTCTTCGCCGGCCGAGCGATTCGTCAATTGGGAGGTCGTTCGACCGACTGGCCGTACGTGAAGCGTCAAGCGATCGTCGGCAGCAAGATCGTGTCGGCGATCGGTCGTGTCGATTACTGCCGCGTGCGGCTCGAGTCCGATTGTGTTGAGCCGATCTCGACGAGTGGCGCCTCGATCCTGTCCTCGACAACGCGAGCCGACGGCTTTGTGATCGTGCCCGCGGAATTGGAAGGGTACGGACCGGGCGCAACGATCGAAATGTTCTTGTACGATCCTGTGTGATCATGTCTAACCAGAACACCACCACCGACTGGCAGCGACTGGCGGGCCAGGATCAGTTCCTGGAGGTCATCGACCGCGACACGGCGATGCGGCGGTTTCAGTCGCACTTGCGGCTCGAGCCGCTCGGTCGCGAGTCGGTGTTGTTATCCACGGCGTTGGGACGCGTCTTGGCGGACGACGTGCGCGCGGAGGTCGATGTCCCGGCGTTTGATCGCTCGAACGTTGACGGCTTCGCGGTCCGAGCGGCCGACACCTTCGGAGCGGCGGACGAAACCGTGCGACGATTGCGATTAAACTCGGAGGTACTCTCGCCGGGAATCTCTCCGCAACAAGCCGTGGAAGCAGGCACCGCGACGACAATCGCGACCGGTGGCATATTGCCTCGTGGCGCCGACGCCGTCGTGATGGTCGAACACACGGAGTTGAGAGTCCAGAGTCCAGAGTCCAGAGTCCAGAGTCCAGACACATCTCTGGCGGCTGTGAACTCTCAACTCTCGACTCCTGGCCTGCACATTCACCGTCCCGTGACCGCCGGGCAGAACATCACGTTTGCCGGAACCGACATTGCTCGCGGCGAGACCGTGTTGCGAATTGGCGCTCGCCTGACATCGCGAGAGATCGGCGTGTTGGCCGCGATCGGCAAGGACACGGTCGAGGTGTTCCGTCGGCCGCGCGTCGCGATCTTGTCGACCGGCGATGAAAGCATTCCAGCGGGATCACAACCGCGACCGGGAAGCGTCTTCGACAGCAACGGGCCGACTCTGGCGGCGGCCGTCGAGGAACTCGGCGGTGAGCCGATCTTTCTAGGAGTCGTGAGCGACGACGCCCAACGACTTCAGCAAGCCCTCAACACCGCTTTGCAGCATGACGCCGTATTGCTTTCCGGCGGCACGTCCAAAGGAGCGGGAGACATCTCGTACCGAGTTGTTCGGCAACTGACGAATCCAGGCATCGTCGCTCACGGCGTCGCGCTCAAACCGGGTAAGCCGATTTGCCTGGCCGTGACGAACGGTAAGCCGGTCGTCATCTTGCCGGGTTTTCCGACGTCGGCACTGTTCACGTTTCACGAATTTGTCGCGCCGGTATTGCGAGCCTATGTGGGGCAGTCTTCCAGCCTGCCTGGCAGGCAAGATGCCGGCACCCTAAGAGCATCGGAAACCGTTCGCGCGACATTGCCGCTACGAGTGAACTCCGAACGTGGCCGGACCGAGTTCTTGCTCGTCAGTCTCGTGCGCACCGACGCCGGCTTCGCGGCGTACCCGATGGGCAAAGGCTCCGGCTCGGTGACGACGTTTAGTCAGGCCGACGGATTCATCACGATCGAACAGCACACCGAACAGATCGAGGTCGGCACCGAAGTCGCGGTCACGCTGCTCGGTCGCGAGTTGCAACCGGCGGATCTCGTCGTGATCGGCAGTCACTGCGTTGGCCTCGACTTATTGCTGGGCGAGTTGCATCGTCGAGGTCTCCGTACGAAGTCCCTGTACGTCGGCAGCACCGGCGGACTGACTGCCGCCAAACGCGGCGAGTGCGACATCGCGGGCATGCATCTGCTCGATGCCGACACCGGCGAGTACAACCGCCCGTTTCTGACGAGCGGTCTGCGGTTGCTCGTCGGCTATCGACGGTTGCAAGGAATTGTCTTTCGTCCGAATGATCCGCGATTCGCTGGCCATACGCTGAATGATGCCGTCGCGGCCGCACTGGCGGACTCACGCTGCACGATGGTGAATCGCAACGCGGGCAGTGGAACACGCATCCTGATTGATCAGTTGCTCGACGGACAGCAGCCAGCGGGATACGCCGTGCAAGCGAAGTCGCACAACGCCGTCGCCGCCGCGGTCGCTCAAGGCCGAGCTGACTGGGGAGTCGCAATCGACACGGTCGCTCGCATGTACGGACTGGACTTTATCGCACTGAAGGAAGAACACTACGATTTCGCGGTGCCGGATGCTCGTTGGGATCGTCCGGCGGTGCGGCAGTTTCGAGACTTGCTGACGGACGAGTCAATGCGCAGTCGCCTGACTGAGTTGGGATTCGTCGTGTGATGTTGAAATCGGTGTGGCAGCGAGGAAATCAGCGAGATGGCTTTCGCACACGGATGTAAGGAAGGCACACGGATGAGGACAGGGGCGCGGATGATGAAGGGAGAAAAACGTCTTTTTTGTGTGGAGACCGATGATGGAATTGGTGGAGGAGGAACTGACGGCAGCAATTAAGGGATGTTTCTACGACGTGCAGAATCAGATCGGGCTGGGGCTGCCGGAGGAGGCGTATCAGCGAGGTTTGATAGCGGCGTTCGCGGCGCGTGGCATTCCGGCTTTGTCGAAGGAGGAAGTTTGCTTGGAGTATCTTGGACGTCGCGTCGTGAAGTTCGTGCCCGATTTTCAGATTGCTGGCAAGGTCGTTCTGGAGCTGAAATCTCTTCGCGAGGGCTTCGCGCGCGAGCATTACATCCAGTTGTTTTCGTATCTCAAAGCCACGCGTTTTCGGCTGGGATTCTTATCGTATCTCTCCAATCTGCGACTCCGTTTTGGCATCGCTGTTAACTTTGGGAAGCAGCAACTGGACATCAAAGGCGTCCGTGTTTCCTAAAAATCCGTGTGCCTTTCTTACATCCGTGTGCGTCAGCAAAATCGTCGCCAGAAAAGACTCCCAAGGAGGCCCTCAGCATGTCATCCGCCACCGGTCCCCACACCCGTATCGCCACCTCGAACGCACGCGATCGACGGGCCACCAGCCTCTTCGATCGGCTTTGGGAAACTTACCGCCGCCGAGTTTCGCACGTCGGTGTTTACGAGCGGATTGTTCGTGACGCCGGAGGCACGTTCGTCAACGATCACATTGCGTTCCGCACCTTTGCCACGCAGTCGTCGCAAGCAGGCATCGTTTCGATCTCGCGTTTGATCGAGGCTCTCGGCTATCGCGCCTTGGGCTGCTACGACTTTCCCGACAAGAATCTCAGTGCGATTCACTTTCAGCATCCCATCGCCGATTTCCCGAAGCTGTTCATCTCGGAACTGCGAGTTTGGGAACTGCCCGCCGACGTGCGACGCATTGTGCTGAATGCCGCGCGCCAGCAGCGAACGCCGTTCGCCGATGACGACTTGGTGGCGTTGAGCTCGCTGAGCGAGCAATCCGCTTCCGACGAGATCAAGCTGCTCGATCGTGCCGTGAAGTTCTTCCACGATCTGCCCTGGCCGACGCCGGAGAAGTCGGACGTCGAGCAGCTCAATCGAGCCACTCAATACGCAGCGTGGGTACTGGCTCATGGCTACAACGTGAATCACTTCACCGCGCTGATCAACTCGCACGGAGTCGCCGCGCTGGACGACATCGAGAAGACGATCGCCGCGCTTCGCCAAGCCGGCGTCCCGATGAAGGCCGAGATCGAAGGCGAACGCGGCTCGATCCTGCGTCAGACCGCCACCGATGCCGCGGTCATCGACCTCGGCGTTCGCGATCACGGCCGCGAGACGACGATGCCTTGGACCTATGCATACTTCGAGTTAGCCGAACGAGGCTTCACCTCCGACGCCAGCGGCCAGCGCCGCCGCTTCGAGGGTTTCTTGGGCGCCCAGGCCACTCAGTTGTTCGAAATGACCAAGCTCAAGTCGTAGCAACAGCCGACAACTTGTCGGCCGGCGAATGAAACACCGCTCCGAGCAACCTTGCAACGATCGATCGTGCCTTTAAGATGTCGCCGGTTGCGAGCCGAAGTGGCGGAATGGCAGACGCGCTGGATTCAAAATCCAGTATCCTTCACTGGGTGTGTGGGTTCGACTCCCACCTTCGGTACTTTCAGGTGTCAGGAGTTATGCAGCCGTCTGACGCGATGGTTCCAGTTTCGTCGCGATTTCGGCCATGCGACGGCCGAACGCCTTGCGGATGCTGATTCTCGTCAGCCGTCAGCCGTCAGCCGCCAACAGGCGAATGACCCACCCGGCTCCCACTTGGAACCTGTTGATTGAATCGCCTCCGACCTTGGAATCTCTCGATATGACCCATCACTGGGCTTGTCCCGGCGGTTCCCGCGCTATTGCACCACGATTTGTTTTGAATCGAGCCTGGCTCTCGATACCATGTCGCGTTGAAAAGAATGTCCAGCCTGTCCCCGCGAGGTGTGGACGGTATGCTTGGTTTTTGCCGAGGAAATGACATGAGCCATCGAATGAGCGCAATGCAGCGTCCAACTTCGAAGATCTCTCGCCGCCGACTGCTTCAGGCGGCCGGGATGAGCGCCTTGCCTTTGGGTTTGCCTGGCATGGTCGCAGCGGGCGTCGATTCGAAGCGGGGACTGGGTAATGGAGCGGCAGAGCGGTCGTGTATTTTCATTTTACTGTGTGGCGGGCCGAGCCATCTCGATACTTGGGATTTGAAGCCGGATGCTCCCGACACGATTCGCGGGCCGTATCAGCCGATCCCCACCAAGGTGCCGGGGATGCGGATCAACGAGATGCACACGCGGCTGGCGACGATGACCGACAAGTTCAGTTTGATTCGGTCGATGACGCACGTCGGCAACATCAGCAACCACTTCGACGCGATGCATCATCTGCTGAGCGGTCAAGCACAGGCACCCGCCGACGCGCCGTACATCGGGTCGATCTTGTCGAAGTCCCGACCTGGCGAACGCG
>CAYSHJ010000816.1:0-5306 GCA_964430385.1 uncultured Planctomycetaceae bacterium | reverse complement strand
GTGGCCGAAATGGAGAAGAAGCGACAAGAAAACATCGCCGCTCGCCAAGCCGACATCAAAGCCTACGACGATCGCTTGGTCGCGAAGGTCGGCGAATGGGAGAAGCTGCAACAGACCAGCAACGTCGAATGGATTCCGCTGCTGCCTTCATCCGTGACTGGATCGAAGGAAACCACGCTGATCGTCGAATCCGATCGCTCCGTGATCGTCGAAGCGAAGGCCGCTCGCAACGCCGTGCTGACCGTGATGCTACCGACCAAGTTGCGCAACATCACCGCCTTTCGCCTGGAAGCCATTGCGAGCGAAAAGGCTGCGAATGGCGGTCCCGGCCGAGCGGGCGACGGCAACTTCGTGCTCACTGAGTTCGAGGTCTTCGCCTCTTCCGACGCCAAACCGGCCGAAGCCCAGAAAGTCGATTTGCACAAACCGCTGGCCGACTTCAGCCAAGCCAATTTCGAGATCGCGAAAGCCGTCAACGGCAACCCGAACGACGCTAACGACGGTTGGGCCATCTCGCCCGCTTACGGCGTGACTCACTGGGCCACGTTTGAAACCAAGCAGCCGATCAACATCGAAGGTGGCACACAGTTGAAGATCGTGATGCACCACAAGTTCAGCCAGCCCGATTACGTGCTGGGCCGCTTCCGCATCTCCGTGGCTGTGGACAAGACCGACGTCGGTCTGACGCTCGCCGACGAATACAAAGCGATCGTCGCCACGCCTGCTGCTCAACGGACTGCTCCGCAAACGGCTCATCTGGCCAAGCACTTCAAAGCGGTCGATCAGGAATTCTGCAACCTGCAAGCCGCCCTCGGCGTCGCCAACCAGCCGTTGCCGACTGACCCGAAATTGGTCGACCTGAAAGGCAAACTGGAACTCGTCAGCCAGCCGATCCCGCCTGACGGCCGGCTGTTGCAACTGCAAGCCGACGTGAAAAACAGCGAACAACAGCTCGGCAACAAGCGTTTGACGGCTGCCCAAGATGTGGTCTGGGCCTTGATTAACACGCCCGCTTTCCTATTCAATCGGTAGAGTCGATGTGGTCGATCTTGAGGAGCGATTGGGAGATGACCCGATGACGACAGCCACAACGACCAAGACGCCAGTTGCCTCCGCCCTGGAGGTGCTTGCCCAACTTTCCCAGGACTCCACCTGGGATGACGTGATGTATCATCTCTACGTCCGGGAGAAAATCGAACGGTCACTCCGAGCGGCCGAAGAGGGACGGCTGATTGATCACGAAGAAGTCTTCGCAAAACTGTTGAGCGATGATGACGAGGAGGAGGCCGATGAATGAGCCGAATTCGTTGGACTGAACCGGCCGACGAAGACCTGACTGACATTCGCGCGTTTATCGCTCGTGACTCCCGTCGCAATGCCAATCGGTTCATCCGACGAATTCGAGACGCCGTGAAATATCTGGCTCGGTTCCCCGAGTCGGGCAGCTTGGTGCCGGAATTTGAAGACGTGCAGCTGCGAGAAATTTTCGTGGGAAACTACCGCATCATTTACAACTTTGATGGCCGTGAGATCTTGATTCACATGGTCATTCATGGAGCGAGACGATTGCCCGATTCTCTCGGACAAGTCTGAGCGAACGGGACAACTTGACACTCTCATTGCGAAAGGCAAAACCCAATGCTCTCGATCCTTGGCCAACGTGCGAAAGATTTGTGTGATCGCCGACTGGGAATGACTCGCCGTGATGTGTTGCGAGTTGGCGGCGGTGGCGCGCTGGGCCTGACGCTCGGCTCGATGTTGCGGCTGAAGGCTCAGGCCGAAGAAGCCAAAATCAGTGGCGGAGTTGGCTGGGGCAAAGCCAAGAGCGTCGTCCTGATTTACTTGCAAGGTGGGCCTTCGCACCTCGATCTGTGGGATCCGAAGCCGGACGCTCCGGACAATGTTAAGAGCATCTTCCAGCCGATCCCCACGAAGTTGCCCGGCGTGAACTTCACGGAAATCCTGCCGAACCTGGCGAAGATCAACGACAAGTTCACGATGATTCGCTCGATTGGCTACACGCCCAACGGGCTGTTCAACCACACGGCCGCCATCTATCAAATGATGACGGGCTACACGACCGACAAGGTTAGCGCGTCGGGCCAGTTGGAACCTCCCAGCCCGAAGGATTTTCCCAACTTCGGCTCGAACATCATCCGCTTGAAGCCACCCACTGAGCCGATGCTGCCGTTCGTCATGCTGCCCCGGCCGCTGCAAGAGAGCAACGTGGTCGGCAAGGGAGGCACGGCCGGATTCCTGGGCAAAGCGTTCGACCCGTACACGCTGTACCCGGACGGCGATGACTTGGACATGAATAAGATGGACAAGATCAAGATCGACGACTTGCAACTGCGTCCCGAGGTTTTTTCCGTGCGGCTCGAACGGCGAGCTCGATTGCGCGACACGATCAACGCCAGCATGAAGTCCCTCGACGCGGCGGTGAAAGACTACAACCTCGACGCCTACTACGATCAGGCACTGCGTCTGATCGTCTCCGGCCGCGCCCGCGAAGCGTTCAACCTCGGAGCGGAATCTCCCGAGCTGCGCGCCAAGTACGGTCGCACCACATTTGGTCAGAGCCTGTTGTTGGCTCGCCGCTTGGTCGAGGCCGGAACGCGCGTGGTCGAGGTCGTGTGGCCCAAGGTCGCCAACAGCGACAACCACTCGTGGGACCACCACGCCGGTCTGCCCGAACGCATGAAGAAGCAATCCGGCCCGATGCTCGATGCCGGACTGTCGGCCTTCCTCAGCGACATGGACGAACGCGGCCTGCTCGCGGAAACACTGGTTCTCACGGTCGGCGAATTCGGTCGCAGCCCGCTCCGTGGCGTCAGTACCAGCGGCAACAGCAATACATCAGACGGTCGCGACCACTGGCCGTATTGCTACACTGGCATCATCGCCGGCGCCGGCGTCAAGCGCGGCAATGTGTACGGCCAGAGCGACAAGACGGCATCCTCGCCCCTGGAGAACCCGGTCCATCCGATCGAACTGCTGGCGAGCATCTATCACGCCTTCGGCATCCACCCGGAAACGATCGTCTACAACCACCTCAACCAGCCGCGCGAACTGGTGAAGGCCCAAGCCGTGACCAGCTTATTTGCGTGAGAACAGTCCGCATCGTTATGGCTTTAGTCCTTCTCTCACACACCTGTAGCGTCTGATTCAAGCCCGAAGCGCGAGCGAGGGAAGCTTGAAGAAACCCATCGCTTGCGCGTCGGACTTGTATGACCGCTACCGTTTGGTGAGACTCACTCGAGCCGTTCCAAAGCGACGTGGCTGTTCTTTAAGTGCCACGCGGCGCCGCGACGCACAATTCCATTGCGATGGCTCGGCTACGGCGGATTGTCGCCGCTGGATTTCTCGTGCTGGGCTGCGACTTCGTAGAGGTTCGACAGCTCGACGAGAAGTGGTTCGATCAGTTGCAGGTATTCGTCTTCGGTGAGCTTCGTTTTTCGCTGCCGTAATTGAGCGAGGTCTTGTTCAAGTTCGTCACGTCGTGCGCGAACTTCGGCGGAGAGTTGTTCTTCGCGGCGGCTGCGGACGAGATGGAGTTGGCTGGCCCGCAGACCGTCCACGGTGGCACCGTCCTTGGCCGACTTAACAGCACGGACTCCTTGGAACCAATCGGCAGATGTGCCGAGTCGATCGGCGTTGTCGTCGAGCAGCGCGTGTTCCGTCATCAAGCGGCCTTCGCTCGCGTAGAACTCGCGAACGCGGGACGATGCCAGCAGGAACGCTTCCAACAGGGACGTCTGCTCGTCCTTGTCGAGGTCAGCCTGCGGATCGCTCATCGCGGCAGAAAGAAAATCGCCAAAGCGAGCGAAGTTGTATTCGTGACCGCTCTTGGTCGCCGTGATCACAACTCGGTTCGGCTCCGACAGCTCGTTCAAGAACGGGCCGCTGCTGCTGGTGCAGTTGATGATCGCCACCGGCCGCTCGATAGGCTTGAGCCATTCCGCCAACTCAGCGGCAGTCACATCGGGGCCGCGCAGATTGAACCGCGCGACCTTGCCGTCAAACGTGCCGTGCCCAATGAGAATCAACCACAACGATTCCTTTCGACGCGATTCATCAGACGTGTGGCGTGAGCCCCCGGTCCCCGCTGACGCCGACAGCCGTTTCTTCAACCGTTCTCGGTCCGTTTCGGTATCAGAATCATCCAATCCAATCGCGACAAACTCCGCGTTGCCGCGTTTCGCCGCCTCACGCCATCGCGTCGCCCACTGAAGAAATTGCTGGCCGAACTCTTCCGTTCCTTCCGCGCCCACGACAACCAGGACATTGGGTCGCGGTTCGTCGGCGCAAAGCGATGTCCAATTGCCAAATCCCAATGTCCAAAGAAAGACGACCATCAGCAATTTCAAGCTCGAAGACCGATCGGTGCCGACAGTTGCCTTTACGCCGAAGGCGTTGAGTCTCACAGCCCAGTCATTGAGATTTGGAGTTTCGTTGGACCTTGGGGTTTGGACATTCGAGATTTCCATACTCAGGGCATCCCTTTCCAACGTCGCAGTCCCCATTCGCCCACCAAGCAGCCGATGGCCAGCAAGAACACAGACGATTGGTGCCACAACGGATAAACCCACGCTTCGACAACCGGAATCTTTCGATTCGGCAGGCTGCTGACAAATTGATCGAGATCGTCGGCTGCGATCACTTCGCCGCCGGTGTCCTTGGCGAGTTGCTCCAGTCGCGAGCGGTTGACGCTGAGTGTGCGGAACTCTTCCGTCTGCGGTTCGACCGACCAGCCGATTTCACGCTGGCCGACTTCGCTGCCGTCAGCGGCGGTAACTGTGACGTTCGCGCGATACACGCCCGCCGCGCGGGGCGCGAACAGCGCTTCGTATTGGCCGGACGAGCGATCGCTGCTCTCGGCGACAAGTTCGATCTTGCGGTCGTCGGGCGTCTGCACGCGGAGGGCGACGATGGCGTTATCGAGCGGCTCAAATTGAGTGTCTCGCACCCGCACCACCACTTGCACGGCAGGAATCGCGCCGGCGGACGTGTGCCGAGTTTCCACTTCGACTCGTCCCGGCACATCTGAGACCAGCCAACGCACCGTCTGCCGCCACGACTTTTCGAGATCGCTCTGCGTGTGATCGGTGCGGCGCAGATTCCAACGCCACAGATCGCCGATCAACAGCGCCCCCGTGCGGCCTCGACCGAATTGCTGGACGACCAGGGCAGGGCGGACGGTTCCGTCGGCAGAAGTCACCTGCGCGAGCACCGACGCTCCAGGCTTAATCGCCTGCACGCTATTGAGGCTTTTGAATTCCGGCATCGACGCGAGACGTTTCTGTTCG
>CAYSHJ010000815.1:0-2927 GCA_964430385.1 uncultured Planctomycetaceae bacterium | reverse complement strand
CAACGCAACCCGACAACACAAACTTCAACTCAAACAATGCCTTGCGCTCGCCATGTAAAAATACTTAACGGCGTTGCCTTGCAGGGCGTGCCACCCAAATCGAGGTGCAAACTAACCCACTACCGGTAGCCGCGGGCGCTCGACTCTTGGTCCCGTTGCGCCTTTCGGGTTCGTTACACTCTCCGGCGGCTTGGCAGCCCGTCGTGTCGATGAGACTCGTGAAGTGAGGTATCGTCAGATGAAGAAACAAAACACCGTGAAAAGGCTCTTTCCACATTGGTCGTGCATCGCAGGCTTCGTTGGCTTTCTCATTCCTGCGCTGGCGAGCGTGGGAGCGGCGGTGTGGGCCGACGATGGCTCCCCCAGTTTCGACGCGATCAAGGCTGCCGTGGCCAAGTCAATTCCGCTTTTGGAAAAGGGGGCGAAGGGTGCGATGGAACAGCGGCAGCAGTGTTTCACCTGCCACAACCAGGGGCTGCCGATCCTGGCGCTGACGACGGCTCGCTCGCGCGGCTTCGAGATCGACGCCGAGAACTTGCAAACGCAACTCAAGTTCACCGCCGACTTCCTCGGCAGGAACAGACAGAAGTACCTCAAGGGCGATGGCCAGGGAGGTCAGGTCGATACCGCTGGCTACGCTCTTTGGACCCTCGACAACGGCGGCTGGAAACCGGACGAGACCACCGCCGCCGTGGCCGAATACTTCCTCCTCTACCAAAAAGATCTTGAGCACTGGCAGCCCCAATCCCGCCGGCCACCCAGTGAGCAGAGTCTGTTCACCTCCAGCTATGTTGCGCTTCGTGGCCTGAAGACATTCGGCACACCGGAGCAAAAGGACCGGATCGACACCCGCTTCGAACAAGTCCGTCAGTGGCTCTTGAAGACTCAACCGCAAGAGACCGAAGATCGAGTTTTCCGCTTGCGAGCACTCCAAGTGGTCGGTGCCTCAGAGGAAGAAGTCCGCCGCGCGTTCACGGAGTTGTTACAGACGCAACGGAACGATGGCGGTTGGGCTCAGCTTCCCGACCTGGAGAGCGACGCCTATGCGACCGGCACGACGTTGGTCGCATTGCACCAGACCAGCGTCATGTCCACCGAGAACCCCGCCTACCGTAAAGGGCTGAGCTACTTGATCTCGACCCAGCACGACGACGGTTCATGGCACGTGGCGTCGCGCAGCAAGCCGTTCCAAACGTATTTTGAGTCGGGCTACCCACACGGCAAGGACCAATTCATCTCGATCGCCGCCGCCGGCTGGTCGACGACGGCACTCGCGCTGGCGCTGCCAAAGACGCTCGTTGAATCGAAGTGATCAGGTCGGTGTAGAATCGTCCGACGGTTGCTTCACCGTGGGTGAAATCTTAGCGTGGCGGCCATCATGCAGATTCGTTGTCCGCACTGCCATATTCCGATTGAGATGGTCATCGACGACCCGTCGAACGACGTCTCGTGTCCGTCGTGCGGCAGTTGTTTCAATTTGGCCAAGGACGTCGAAACCGCTCAGGACGACGGTTCTCATGCAAAGATGCTCGGCCATTTCCAGTTGTTGAACTGCTTGGGCCAAGGAGCTTTCGGAGCCGTCTGGAAGGCTCGCGACACTGAACTGGACCGCATCGTCGCGATCAAGATTCCACGGAAGGAAAATCTCAGCGAAGCCGACGCCGAAAAATTTCTGCGTGAAGCGCGAGCCGCCGCGCAGGTGCGGCATCCCAACATCGTCTCGGTCCACGAAGTCGGGCGTGAGGCCGGCCGCATCTACATCGCCAGCGAGTTCATCGACGGAGCCAGTCTCGACGAATGGGTTCAGGCCCATCCGCTGACGGTTCGCGAATAAGTCGAGTTGTGTGCGAAGATCGCCGAGGCCCTGCATCACGCCCACGAAGCCGGCATGGTGCATCGCGACCTCAAGCCGCAGAACATTTTGGTGCGGATGGAGCAGGAGACAGGGGACAGGCAACAGGAGACAGGAGGCAGGAGTCAGGGAACAGAAAAAACGAACATGTCAGTACCATCCGCTGGCTCTGCTTCACTGCCTCCTGTTTCCCGTCGCCTGTCTCCTGCCTCCTGTCCCTTGACCCCTTTTATCACCGACTTTGGCTTGGCCAAGTGTGACGCGCGCGAAATCACGATGACGGTCGAGGGGGCGATTCTCGGCAAGCTCGCGGCGAGGCCCATCACGCCGACCGCCGCAGCGACGTGTACTCGTTGGGTGTGATCCTGTTCCGCCTGCTGACCGGCGAACTGCCGTTCCGCGGCCAGCGGCAAATGCTGATCGTGCAGATTCTGAACGAAGAGCCGCCCGCCTTGCGAAAACTGGACGCGCGCATACCCCGCGATGTCGAGACGATCTGCCTGAAGTGCCTGGAGAAAGACCCCGCCCGCCGCTACCAGTCCGCCGCCGCCCTCGCCGCCGACCTCCGCCGCTGGCTCACCGGCCATCCCATCGAAGCCCGCCCGGTGAGCCGTACGGAACGAGCCTGGCGCTGGTGCCACCGCAACCCAGCCGTCGCGTTGTTGAGCGTGGCCGTGGCCCTCGTCCTGCTGACGGGAACGGCGGTGTCTTCGTTCTTTGCATTTCGCGCCAATGCCAAGGCGGACGAGGCCCGACGCCATCTGTATGTGGCGCGCATGAATCTGGTGCAACGCAATTGGGAGATTCCTCAGGTCGGCCTTGTGCTCGACCTCTTGGAAACGACCCGCCCCCAGCCGGGCGAAACCGACTTACGCGGCTTCGAGTGGCATTATTGGGACCGGCTCTGTCATTCGTCTCTGTTGGACCTGAAAGGGCACACCGGTGCGGTCACGAGCGTGGTGTTTAGCGCGGACGCGAAACGGCTGGCATCGGCAAGCTATGATCAGACGGTGAAGGTGTGGGACGTCACGAGCGGTCAGGAGACGCTCACGTTGAAAGGGCACACTGACGGGGT
>CAYSHJ010000814.1:0-1709 GCA_964430385.1 uncultured Planctomycetaceae bacterium | reverse complement strand
GCGAGCAAAAAGCACGCGACCAAGCCCAGCTTCACCGAATTCCACGCCGCGCGCGAGGAGATGACTCGCTCGACATCCAACTCGGCCACGCGATCGCCGGCTTGTTGGTGCAGCATCTGTCGCATCACCGGCGAACCAGCAAAGTTGTCAGCGTGCGACGGATCGTTCAATTCGACCGACGACGTCAGGCAGCCCTTCCATTCCGGATGAGCACGCTCTGCCAGTGCGGCCAGTTCGTTCCAACCCATGTGCCGACACATCGGCACCAACACCCAAGCGATCAGCGCGAGCAAGGTCACGGCCGCAACCGATGTCGCCACGACGCCTCGTCCGAACGGCGACAGGTCCATGCGATAGTCGGCGAACAGCGCCGCGCCGAGACACAACGACGTGACCAACCCAACTCGCCCGGCCCCTCGCAGCAGCCACTGCCACCGCACCCAGGTTTTCAGCTCGACCAAGTGGTCCGCGACTTCCGACGGCAACCAAGCAGCGTCTCGCGACATGTTCTTCTCCGTCGGCCACGAGGGCCGGGGCTACAAAAGGACAGGCGGCCCGCCTGGCTGAATGCGAGCAATCGAAGGAGGCCGTGATTGTATCGGCAAACCAGGCTCAAGCCATCTCAGGCGTTGAACACGGTGGCTGCGGGGGCGGACCGAAATGTAGCTCCGGCCCTCGTGGCCGGCTGAAATGCGGCGGCCGACGTGGCAGCGGCTTTAACACAATTCGGCGGAGCTGCAGGCAACCTAGCCGTCACGCTCCGCGTGACGCGCCGAATGTCCGGCTCATCACGCGGGAGTGTGATGGCTACGTAAGGCGGCGGCCACAAGGGCCGGAGCTACAGGATCGCTCGCACCGCTCGGCTCAGCCGCTGCATGCCTTCGCGAATGCCGTCGGGCGTTTGAACTCCAAAACTGAGCCGCATGTGATTCTTCGGCCTTTCGTCCGCGGGGCCGGCAAAGCAGATGTCGCCGGGGACGTACATCACTTGCTCGATGTCGACAGCTTGGCGGAACAGTGGTGAGTCGAAGCCGGTGGCGATGTGTGGCGGCAGGCTCATCCAGACGTATAGCCCACCGCCCGGACGGACCCAGGTCACACCGGGCAGATCGGCAAAGAACTCATCGGCGGCGGTGAGCATCGCGTCGCGTTTGAGGCGATACGCCGCTCGGACGTGTTCGGCGTGAGTCGCAATTCGGCCGCTGGCCAACAGCGTGGCCAGCAAGTGCTGGTTGAAGTTGGCGGACCCGAAATCCTGGTTCCCTTTTAAATCGTTGATTGCCTCGCACAGCCCGTGCGGTAACAGGCCGAAGCCGACTCGCAGTCCCGGCGAAAAGCTTTTTGAGAACGTTTGAGCATGCAGGACCGTATCGCCCGTCGTGTCGAAAGACCAAACGCTCGGCCAGGACGGGCCGTCGTAATGCAGCTCGCGATAGGCAGCGTCTTCGAGCACCAGCAAGCGATGGCGTTTCGACCAATGCCGTGCGATCTCGACCAACTCGGCCCGCCGCGAGACGGAGAGACTGATGCCGGCGGGATTCTCGAATTCGCTGACGACGTAAATCAGTTTCACGCGAGACAGCTCACCGACAGCCTCCAGACGCTGCAACTCCGCGTCGAGACTTTTCGTGATCAGACCGTGTTCATCAGCCGGCAACCCGATCGACCGCGCTCCGATGCCGTCAAGCACGCCCAAAAACACAAAGTAC
>CAYSHJ010000813.1:0-20776 GCA_964430385.1 uncultured Planctomycetaceae bacterium | reverse complement strand
TATGCCGGTCGCCTCGCAACGGCTACCTTGAAGAAGCCACTGCTTGCAAATTGCAAATTGCAAATTGCAAATTGGCAATTAGGAACAGCCAAGCGCGGTGTCCGATATTCGCTCATTTTGCAATTTACAATTTACAATTTACAATTTGCAATCTGCTCGGCTCAAGAGATCGAAAAGCTCGTTCGTCCGCCGGACGATCGGCGCGATATCGACGTGCAGCAGGTCGAGACGTTCGGCATTCGTGTGTTCGAGTCGCGGCGTCTGCGGCTGTTCTCGGACATTGAGCCAGGCCTTGCGAAGGCATTGCCACCTCTGGCCGATCAGGCATTCGAGGCTCACGAAAAATACTTCGGCAAGTTGCTGCCGGACCACGATGGGCGCGACTATCAAATCAACGGCTACTTGATGCGCGACTCAGCCAAATTCGCGCAAGCGGGCTTGCTGCACAAGGAGTTGCAGGACCAAGTCACCGGTGAGCAAGTGACCTTTCACGGTCGGCAGATTGGACATCAGTTCTGGATGATGGATCAGGGGACCGAATACTACCGCCGACACATGCTGTTGCACGAAGCGACACACGCCTTCATGCAAGCGATTCCGAACATCGACATGCCGCTGATGTACTTGGAAGGCATGGCCGAGCACTTCGGCACGCACCGTTTGACGTCCGAGGGCAAGCTGGAACTCGGTGTCGTGCCGCACAACCGTGCGGATTTTCGCGGGCACGACCGGCTGTTTTTGATTCGGCGTGACGTCCAACGCCGCGGCATCCCGACTCTGCGAGCCATGCGCGAATGGCAGCCGGGTGCGTTTCGGGAATTCAATGTCTCCTACGCCTGGTCGTGGGGCGCGTGTCTGTTTCTGAGCCAAAGTCCGCGCACGCGTGAACGCTTTCGCGAGACCGCGCGATCGCTGACTGATCCATTGGCCGGCGAAAAACTGTTATTGAAGCTCAGGCCCGATTGGCCAGAGGTCGTCACGGAATGGAACCTGTTCGCGGCCGAAGCCTGGGAAAGTTTTGACTTCGAGCGCATGGCGATCGACTTCCGCGACGGGCAGCGGATGAGCGACCTGGTCAAAGAACCGTTCGGCTCGCACCGCGTTGAGATTCGCGCCGACCGCGGCTGGCAGTCGAGTGGCCTGTTAGTCGAGAAGGGTCGACAGTTCGCATTGTCCGCGCGCGGCCAGTTCACTCTGGCTGATCAGCCGAAACCTTGGCTCAGCGAGGCGGAGGGCATCACGTTTCGCTATCACAACGGCCGGCCGCTCGGCCGTCTGCTCGTCGCCATCCGCTTCCCAAAGGACTCCGACGACCAGCGCGAGCCGATGCTCGATGTCAATTCCCTCGGCGCGAGCGGTCATTTCGAAGCTCCTCGCACCGGCACGCTCTATTTGCGACTCAACGATCATCCGGGCGAGTTGGCCGACAATCGCGGCAGCGTGACCGTCGAGATTCGCGACGTGGGTAAAGCACAGACTCGCGCCGCGCCGTAAGCCGTTTCTCGCTTTACAGAAGCCCGGCGACTCCGACGAAGCCGGGCTTCTCGCGAGACCTATCGCGACCCGAAGTAGAACAGCACCAGTCCCAAAGCCACCTTGTGAGCCTCGGGCGGCAAGAGATGGCCGCTGTCCAGAAACTCTGGAACCGCGACGAGCGCGATCGCTGACAGCACGACCACGGCTTTCGCGTCGCCCCAGAGCCGTGACGGACGCCCGCTTCGCCAGCGGCCAATCCAACCACTGATTCCACGCACAACCGCTCCTAGAACATACGCCGCCACAATCCCCAACAACGACAGTTCACGCGGCTCGAACAACCGCTGCTCGCGATAGAGATAAATCGCCAGACCGGCAAAGGCCGCGAGAATCAGCGTGCGAATCGTATGTCGCGGCAAGAACAGCGGATGCTGTTCCTTGTCGATGACCCCTTCCTGCTCCAGACGCTTGACCACCGCGGGCGGGAGCGCCACGAACCGGCGTGAGGTAAAATAGTGCGCCAACGCGATCAGCAGCGTCTCGATCCACAGAATGTCTAGCTCACGCTTTTGAGCCAGTTTCGACACTACCACGGCCACGATAGTCAGGGTGAGCAACGCTCGAACGCTGCCGGCCGGCAGTCCCAGCGGCGGCCAATCTTTTGGGGAACCTTCAGGTTCAATCATCGACGGCTGCTCCCTATTTCTTCGGTGGCAAACGTTCCCAGACCTTCGGCACTTCGGTGTCGTTGATCGATCGATAGCCGAGACTCGCTTTGACCTTCTTGCCATCGGCGACGATCACCGTCACGTCGGCGTCGGGGTTGATGCCCCAATCGGCGGGGCCGGTCTTATCGCCAGGGAAGACGCTCCATGTCGTGCGACTGAGCTTCAGCGACTCTTGTACCTTCGGGAGATAGTCCTTCGCTTTCGCCACATCGTCGGTCAGCCACACCGGGACGATGTCGACATCCGGACGCTCGGCTTTCAGTCGGTCATCCAGGGACTTCAAAAAGCGAGCCATCGGGCGCGAGAATCGGTCGGTGGGCACGAACACGTAAATCGTCGGCTGCTCCTTGCGCTCAGCGATGATATCGAGTTCCTTGCCCGCGGAGTCGCCCGTCACGACGGCGACCTTCAGGGCTTTGACTTCATTTCCCTCGCCCGGTCCGGAGACCACGTCGGCGACACTCGGTGACGCGGAGAAAACCAAAACCAGGCAACTGGCAGCAAGCACGGCACGGCGCAGGGAAACCATGATCAGCTCCTTTACTTGGTTGTGGATTCCCGGCGTGTCGTCGCTTGGCGAATTGCGATCGCGCGGTCTCGCAGCACTTCAAGCAAAACCAGCTTCTCAGCGACCGATTGACTAGCGAGTCTTCGGCGAAGAGCACGTTTGCTTTCGAGGATTTGTCGGAGATCAAAGGTCATGACTTGTCCTTGAGGAAAGTTCGCTCGAACTCTTGCCACGCTTCAGCAAGGCTGTGCCGAAGCAGGATCGACTGAAAAAGGTCTACCAGAAGCACGCCGGCTTCAATGAACTGTAGCAGCCGAGCCTTGTCCTTGGCGCGTCCAGTTTGCAGAGCAATCACCGCGAGGTGTTCAGCGGTGAAGACAGTAGCGGTCAGGTAATCGAGAATCGGTTGTGGGCTGACCAGGAGTCGTCCCGGCTCCGGACGAAAAGTGACAAAGATAACCACATCCAGTGTGGCGACTGGCTCCAGATAGAACGTGGCCCCGACCGCTCCGCCAATCGCGTACCGGTCGATGACTCCGTCAGCGACCATTTGATTGACCAGCGTGATGATCTGTGCAATCGCCACGATCGATGCCTCTTGTTGCTGAGAACCGTGTCGCGGCTCACCTGTGGCGGACTGCTGGTCCCTGTGCGGCCAGTGCCACCTGGTCATCCACAAATGTCAACGTTTCGTGGAACGGAACGTGGTGCTTGTGAGCAAACAAGATGACCGACAGGCTTTGAGGGTTCTCGACCCATTCCGCGTATTCGTCAGCGCTGAACCCGAGATATTCAGCCAGCGAGCAGCCGAAGTCAGACTCATGCCATTGGTCAATGAAGCGATCTATCTCGTCGGCGCGAGCTTCGCCGACCAAGCACGATTCCACGAATGATTTCCAAGACTTAGACATCAATGGTTCTCCCACGTACAGCGTCCTTGATGAGTCGCCCGGTCACGGAATCGACCGCTGCCAAATGGCGTCCGCGCCCGTTGAAAACTTCCACTTCGCCATGCAACGCATCCCAGGTGTAGAGTCGCTTGCCATCCTCGGAACGCCAGCGTTGATCGCCGTGGACGAATCCCAAATACTTCAGTCGATGGAGGAAGCTGTCTTCTGGAATTGGTTTACCAGCCAAAGCCTACTCCGCGCATGAGTGCGTCTCGTCGCGTCTCGGGATGGCAAGTTTACCGAGTCGCGAGAAGAAGCCTAGTGCTTCGTCAGAGCTAAGAATTTGGGTTGCGTGAGCGGCATGGCGCTAGCCGCCGGTCCTCTCGACACCGGCGGCTAGCGCCGTGCCGCTCACTGAGACGAACCCCAAAAGTTAGGGTTGACGAAGCACTAGCCGTCCTCGACCGCTCGGATCAATCTTCGTCCCCGTTCGAGGACCGATTCCGCCGGAGGTTCTGCTGGATCAACCGCCACGGACGCTCGTTGCGGGTCGCTTGAGACAGCGGTAGCATCGCTTGAAACCGACCACGGTACCTCAGGAAGAACAAACTCAAGTTCCGAAGTCATGATTGTTCATTTCAATCGAAGCGTCTCATTTCACAATCATCCTTACAAGGAGTTGCATGATGTCAGTGACAATTGATCGTCGTGACTTTCTCAAATCCACTCTCGCCGCTTCGGCTGTGGCGGCTCTGCCGATGCCACTCGCTCTGGCCGATGAAGCGAAGAAGCCGAAGCTGCGGATCGCGGTTAAGTACGGGATGATCAAGCACGACGGCTCGATTGAGGACAAGTTCAACCTCATCAAGAAGCTCGGCCTGCAAGGGGTCGAGGTGGACAGCCCCAGCGGGTTGAACAAGGCCGAGGCGAAGGCCGCCGCCGAGAAGACCGGGATCGTGATTCACGGCGTCATCGACAGCGTCCACTGGCGCGACACGCTGTCGCACCCCGACGCCGACGTCCGAGCTAAAGGGCTGGCCGCTCTGAACGGGGCCATCGAGGACGCCGAGTTCTTCGGCTGCGACACCGTGCTGCTCGTCCCCGGCGTCGTCAACAACGACGTCACCTACGAGCAGTGCTACGAACGCTCGCAAGCCGAAATCAAAAAGGCTCTGCCGCTGGCCGAGAAGCACAAAATCAAAATCTGCATCGAGACCGTCTGGAACAATTTCATCACCAAGCCGGAGCACCTGATCTCGTTCGTGGACGACCTGAAAAGCCCGTGGGCCGGCGCGTACTTCGATTGCAGCAACATGCTCAAGTACGGCGTCTCGTCCGCCGAGTGGATTCGGAAGCTCGGCAAGCGGCTGGTGAAGTTCGACTTCAAAGGCTACAGCCACAAAAACAGTTGGTGCAAAATCGGCGAGGGCGACGAAGACTGGCCTGAGGTTTTGAGAGCCCTCGGCGAAATCGGCTACGACGGCTGGGCCACCAGCGAAGTCGGTGGCGGCGGCGAGAAAGAGTTGGCCGACATTACCTCGCGAATGAAGAAGGTGCTGGGGTTGAGCTGAAATCAACGGGTGCGATCAGGATGAACGGCGACCTCAAGCCTTGGGGCGCATGGCCCACAGTCGCAGTTGGCGGTCGTGATGAGCGGTCGCCAATTGGACGCCATCGGGATGCATCGCCAGATCGCGGACGGCGTTGGCCAAGTTCAGCGTGTGAAACTCGTCCTTTTGATCCGGCTTCCAGAAGAAGAGGTGCCCGCCAGCTCCGCCTCCGACCGCGCCGATCATGAAGCCTTCAGGATGCAGCACGACACCCCAGGCTTTGGCTTGTAAGTTTCCCTTTGTCAGGTGCACAAAAACCTCTTTGCCGGCCTCCCAATCCACGAGGCAGAACGCCGGGTTGCCGACACCGGCGAACGCATTGGACACGTTGGTGATGCCGCCGCAAACGAACCGCTTGCCATCCGCGGCGAACTGCATGCAGTACGGCCCGCCGTAGTCGGCCATGAAGGATGGATCGTACTTGTGTAACGTCGCCACTTTGAACGATCGAGCCGCCTTGCCCGTGTCGACCTCCCAATGGATGAAGTTCGAGATCAAATCGCCCGAGACCAAGTCTTTGCCACCGGGATGAAACGCGACGTTATAGACATGCCGTTCGTGACCGGTCAGCTCGCGTACCAAGCTGCCGTCGTCGAGTTTCCAGAGTTTGACCTTCAAGTCGTTGCCACAGGTCGCCACAAGCTGCCCATCGGGGCTGACTTCGAGCGCACGAATCCAGCCGGCGTGAGCTTCCACGACGCGCGTCGGAGCCGGCTTCTCGGCTGTCGCTGGCCACCAGATCAGCCGACCGTCGTGCCCGCCGGTCAGCAGCGTCTCGCCTTTGTTGGCGAACGCGATTGCCTTGACCCACGTCTCGTGGCCGCCGATGAACTCCGTCTTCGTGCCGCTCGCCAACTCCCAGCGCGCGACCTTGGCGCTCTGACCACCCGCGAACACGAAACGGCCGGTCGGATCGAACCGACACGCGATCAACGCGGTATCGTGAACGAAGTCCTTCACACCATGAATCTGCATCGGATCAGCGGGCATGTTCGGTCTCCGAGAAGAATGAGGTTGGACCGGCACGGGTGTGTTGGCAGGGTTGCCGACAACACGATAAGCTCGCGCGGCGGAAGGAGCGAGCGAGTGATCGTAGGTTTGGGCACGGACATTGTCGAAATCGAGCGGATCGGCCGAATGATCGAACGGCACGGCGATCTGTTCGTGCAACGCATCTTCACGGCTGACGAGATCGAATACTGTCGCCAGCGCAAGCACTGTGCCGAGCCGTTCGCCGGTCGGTGGGCGGCCAAAGAGGCCGTGATGAAAGTGCTGGGGACGGGCTTTGTCCAAGGAGTCAGTTTTCAAGACCTGGAAGTCGTGTCGGAACCGTCTGGCCGTCCGCGCATCGTGCTGCGCGGCGGAGCCGAACGACTCGCCAAGCGACTTGGCATCCGAGAAGTGCTGATCACGATCTCTCACTGTCACCAGTACGCGACCGCGACAGCGATCGGCGTGAGATGACTAACTTGTGCGGAACGAACCTGTCGCATCTTGCTGAGGAACCTGCAATGGCACATTGGAATCGACTGCGTTGCGTGGCTTGTGGCTTGATCCTCGTTGTCTGCCTCGCCGCGATGCCGGCAGCGGCGGTCGATTTCGACGCCGCCAAGTTGGCTCAGATTCGCGAGCGTATGCAGTCGTTCGTCGATCAAAAGATCATCGCCGGAGCCGTGACGTGTGTCGGCTCGAAAGACGGGATCGCGCACTTGGAGGGAGTCGGTTTGTCGCGAATCGAAACGCGGCAGCCGATGTCGAGGGACGCGGTCTTTCGCATCGCCTCGATGACCAAGCCGATCACCGCGATCGGGATCATGATCTTGCAGGAAGAGGGCAAACTGTCGGTTGATGATCCGGTCGAAAAACACTTGCCTGAGTTCCAAGGGCAGCGACTGACCGCGTCGCGCGACGGAGACTCGTTGGTTTTGAAGAAGCCGTCGCGAGTGATCACGCTGCGAGATTTATTGACTCACACGTCGGGCTTGCCCGGCGGGTTTCCGCCGGGACTGGCGGATCTGTATCAGCGGCGCGATCGCACGTTGGCGGAGGCCGTTTTGGTCAGCTCGCAACAACCGCTCGATTTTGAACCCGGCAGCAAGTGGGCCTACTGCAACGCCGGCATCGACACGTTGGGTCGCGTCATCGAAACGGCTTCGGGACAGGCGTTCGAGGAGTTCCTGGCCGCTCGCGTGTTTCGCCCGCTGGGCATGAACGACACGACGTTCTTCCCGAGTGAAACGTTGACTCCGCGGATCACGGGCTTGTACGAGGGCAAGAACGGTGAACTGGTCACGGCCATCCGGCCGATCCTCGGACCCGGCAATGGCGCGACGCATCCGATCCCCGCAGGCGGATTGTACTCGACGGCCGCTGATCTCGCGAAACTGTATCAAATGATGCTCAACGCCGGCAGCTTGAAGTCCGCCAAGATCATTTCTCCCGACAGCGTGATCACGATGACGAAAGTGCAAACCGGCGACCTGACGTGCGGCTTCGTCCCCGGCATGGGCTTTGGTTTTGGTTGGGCCGTCGTCAAAGAAGCTCAGGGCGTGACGGCGATGATGTCGCCGGGCACGTTCGGACACGGCGGAGCGTATGGCACACAAGCGTGGATCGATCCGCAGAAGGGCCTCTTCGTGATTCTGCTGATCCAGCGCGTCGGCTTGCCGAATGCCGATGGCTCCGACCTGCGTCGCGAGTTGCAGCAACTCGCCGTGGACGCGACCAAGCCGTGACTGTGTATTTTCCGGTCCCTTCGCCCCTGCGGACGGATGTGATGCTTTCATGATTTGTTTCACCTCGACGACAACCAAAACAAGTTCCCCGCCATCCGCGAGAAGTACGGCCCCGATGTCGAAATCGAAGTCTGGAAGCCGGACGGTTACTGCCCGCCCGCCTCGCTGGTTCGCAGTCACGTGTCAAGTTTCGCTTGAGGATGCAGACAATGAGCTTGAGGATGCAGACAATGAATTGTCGGCGAGCGTTGATCGCGGTGGCGGGCCGCAAGAGACTCAGCAAGTTCGTCTCGCCTGTGTCCTGTCATTGGTCGAGATTCAAACTGGCCCAGCGGTCCAATTCCTGCCGGGCCTTTTGGATGCTGGTGCCGGAAAGTCCGTCGAGCATCCGCCGCCACCAGCCACGTCCTTGTAACCGCCGCGAGAGATACCTCGCCACGAAGTAGCCGATCAGGACGAACAACACGCCGAAGACATAGTTGCCGATGACCCAGGCAGGATCGAGTTTGTCATAAACCAGGAGCGGTTCCGGCGACCAATCGAGCAGCCATTGCAGCCCGACAATCAACGCGCTGAACCCGACCAACGGCGACAGCAGCATGATCCATTTGAACTGCACGACCTTCGCGACGCTGAGACGCGATAACGCACACTGAATCTCAACAACCGATCGGGACCAATCGATCTCCGTGATCAGACCGAGTTGGCGAATGCTGCCGATCTGCAACGCGATGGCGGCGATGAGGATCGTGCTCGCCGGCATGGCCAACGACCAGGCCATCCAATGGCGACTCAGAAACGATCCCGTCACCAGCAGCACGGCGACGCACAAGGCAATATCCAGCGCAGGCCAGACAATCATCCGCTGGACGCGGCGCTGTGTCGGCGGCACGACGGTTTGCCGAAGCTGCTCGGTTTGCAGCTTCAACGACTGTTCGAGCTTCTCATCCAACTGTTGCCATTGACACTGAAGTTCTTCGAGTTGCATGACTGTGCTCCTAAGGTATCTCTTGTGCTGTGTGAGCGGACGCGCGGAGTGACTCCTTCAGTCGGCTCAACCGCGTTCCGACATTCGATTCACTGATGCCGATGATCTCGGCAATCTCCCGGTGCGAGTTTCCTTCCAGATGGAGCAGCAGGATCGCCCGACGAAACGACGTCTCCCTGCTGCCGGCCCTTCATTGGAGATTGCCTGTTGATTTGCCGCTGTCACCACCAGTTGCGTTACGAATTGTGATTCGTTCGACCGGGTGGTTTCGTCACAAGCATGTCGAAGGAATTTGAAAATGCAGTCGCTGCCCCGCATTCAAGCGTGCCGCCCAGGCAAACAACATCGCGGCCTTCAAGCGATCGTTGAAAGGTTGTCCGACTTCGGCGTGCCCACCGAGCCATTGCACGCCAAAATCAGTAATATCCTCGCCGTCCACCTAAACATGGCCACTTGGGAAACAGAAGATAACGTCAAGAAGGGCCCTCATGAAAAGCCGGAAAACTTTTTTCGTCGTTGAACTTCTCATCGTTGAGTTCTTCGTCGGTACCCTGACGACGGCATTCGCGGCCGAATCTCTGCGAGTCGGATTGGCTGAAGCAGACATCACGCCACCCATCGGGTTTCCGATCGCCGGCTACTACCACGAGCGATTGGCCGACGGCACGACTGATCCGCTCAAGGCGAAGGCCATCGTGTTTCGAGACGCGAACGCCGAAGCCGCGCTCGTCGTGTGTGACTTGATCGGCATCGCGACGGACCTGTCACAAGCGGTTCGCAAACGAGCTTCCGAGAAGACTGGTATTCCGGTGACGAACATTGTGATCTCCGCGACGCACTCGCACACCGCGCCGGATTACATGAAGGAGCTGTACCTGAAGCTCGGCAGCGAGAGGCAAGAACCGCTCAGAGCGGCCTACATCGAGAAGCTCATCAGCGGCCCTGTCGAGGCGATCGTCAATGCGCGCGCCGCCGCGACGTCGGCCGTACTGGAATGCGGCTCGGCAACACAGGCAACCCCCGTGTCGTTCAACCGCCGCTCAGTGATGCGTGACGGCAGCGTCCGGACCTGGATGAGTCACGACAACCCCGATGTTGTCCGCGCGGCGGGGCCGGTCGACCCCGAAATCGCCTTGCTGGCGGTGCGCGACGAGGCCGGCAAGTCGCTCGGAATCCTCAGCAACTTTGCCTTGCACCTCGACACCGTCGGTGGGCTGAAGTGGAGCGCGGACTATCCGTACTTCATCGAACAGACGTTGCGCAAGGCCGCTGGGTCGGATGTGGTTTCGATCTTTGGAACCGGCTGCTGCGGAGACATCAATCACGTCAACCCGCGCAGCAAGGATCGGAACAAGGCCGACTTCATCGGCCACTCGATCGGCGATTCGGTTCAAAAACAATTGTCCCAATTGAAGAGGCTCGAACGGACGGACCTCGTGGTGAAATCGCGAGCCGTCCGGCTACCGCTGCAAGACGCGACGAAGGATGAGGTCGCCCACTCGATCAAGATCCTCGACTCGGCGAATCGCAAAGTAAAAGTCGACTTCCTCGAACACGTCACGGCGTACAAGAAGCTGATCCTCGACCAACTGCGGCACCGTGAACCGCACGCGAATGCCGCCGAACACATCACTTGGGGCCTCAGCCGCTCACTGGCCGGCGTCGGCGAGACACTGCCGGTCGATGTGACCGTGATGACGCTCGGCAGCGACGTCGCGATTGTCTGTCTCCCCGGCGAGGTCTTCGTCGAACTGGGCCTGGCGATCAAACAAGGCTCGCCGTTCCGCACGACGCTGGTCATCGAACTCTCGAACAGCGTCGAAACCATCTACGTCCCGCACCGCGCCGCCTACGCGGGAGGCAGCTACGAAGTCACCAACTCGAACCTGCAACCCGGCGCGGGCGAGATGCTCGTCGAGACCGCGCTCAGCTTGCTGCGCGAAGCGGCGACGAACACTCGGTAGACAATCGCGCCAGAGATTTAGTGCAGCTCGTGACAACAAACCACGATCCGCCGGAGGTCCGGCGGGTACACTGCAAACGGATAACGTCGGAGCGTCTTATGATTCCTCGTCTCACTCACTTCGTAGTTTTCCTTTGTCTGACCGCGACCGCGTTTGGGCAGATTCCCAAACCGGATGATGCACCGCAGCCGCTGTCCCCGGAAGCCGCGGCGAAATCGTTCAAGCTACCGGCGGGGTTGCGAATGGTGTTGGTTGCCAGCGAGCCGCTCGTTCGCGAGCCGTCAGGCGTTTGCTGGGACGAGCAGGGGCGGCTCTTTGTGTGTGAGCTGCATGGGTACAACCTCGACGGGCAGATTGATGTCGATGAACTGAACAAGACCGGGAAGCTCGACAAAGTCGTGCGGCGGTTCTTCGTGCCGGAACACATTGAGGAAGCGGCGAAGGCGGGGACGTTTGGCACGGTCAAGCGGTTGATCGACACCGATGGCGACGGTCGCATGGACAAGGCCGATGTCTGGGCTGATCGACTGCCGGCGTGCTTCGGCATCTGTCCCGCGCGAGGCGGGATCATCGTGGTGTGTGCTCCCGACATCGTTTTCCTCGGCGATCGCGATGGCGACGGAAAGGCTGAGGTCCGCGAAGTCCTCTTCACCGGCTTCCCGACCGGAGTGCTTGACCGGCGGATGGGGACTCCGCAGTGGGGGCTGGATGATTGGATTTACGTCGGTCGCGCGCACGGCGACGCCATGATCACCGGACCGCATCTGAAGAAGCCCGTGCCGCTGCCCAACTCCGACTTCCGCATCAAGCCGGATGGTTCGGCCATCGAGCCGGTCAGCGGTGCCGTCAGCGGGCTGGGCCACACCTTTACCGAGTCGGGCGACCGCTTCGTCAGTTCGGTGGGCTGGCCGGCTCACTTCGTGGTGCCGCTGCCGTGGCATTCGCTGGCTCGCAACCCGTATGTCGCGACGCCGCCGTTGACCGCACAGGTCTTCCCAGATCGTCGCGTCTATCCGACGAGCAAGGCACATCCGTGGCGCACGAAGCGGGCCGAAGACCCCGGCTTCTCGAAGTTCTACACCGACGGCTGGGGTATCGCCGAATCCGCACCCAACGGCTACTTCACGTCGTGTTGTGGGCCGTTGGTTTATCAAGACAGCGTGCTGCCCAGCCTCCGCGGACAACTGCTGGCCTGCGAGCCGGCTCAGAACCTGATCCATCGTTCGGTCATCACGCGCGACGGATTGCGGCTGATGCTGAGCCGCGCGAAAGGCGAGGAGACTTCCGAGTTCCTCGCCTCGACCGATTCGTGGTTTCATCCGATCGCGCTGACTCACGGCCCCGATGGCTGCGTCTGGGTCACCGACTTCTATCGCGAGATCATTGAAGACTACTCGGCCATCCCGCGCTACTTGCAGCAGCAGTACGGCGTGACGAATGGCAAGGACCACGGACGCATCTGGCGGCTGACCCAAAGTCGTGGTTCGCTCCGCGAACCAACGTTTGTTCGCGGAGCGAACAACGACAATATGAGCCGCCTCAATGCAGCCGACCTCGCACGTGAAGTCGGCTCGGCACTTTTCTGGCGGCGACAGACCGCGCGGCGATTGTTGACCGAACGCAAGCTGACGGAATCGGCTCCGATCTTGATCACACTCGCTCGTGAGGCGAAGGAATCAGCGACGGTGATCAACGCGCTGCACACGCTCGATGCGCTCGGCAAGTTGAAACCGGAGCTGCTTGAAGCGATGTTGGCTCACACCGACGGCGGCGTCCGGCGGCAGGCTTTGCAGCTCGCCGAACGTCGGTTCGCGGAGCAACCCGGTTTGCTCACCGCCGCGCTACGATCGGCGGACGATTCGGAAGCGATCGTGCGTCTGCAGTTGGCGCTGTCACTCGGTGCGAGCCGCGATGTGCGAGTTTTGCGGTCGCTCGCCCGGTTGGCTCGGCAATCCGGCGACGACCCGTGGATGACGACGGCGATTCTCAGCGCGTTGGCCGGACGAGGGGGCGAGATGCTCGTCGAATTGCTCCGCTCGCAGTCTGAGTTGCAGCAAGCTCAACGATTGCTCGAACCGCTCTGCGCCGCCATCGCCGCGCGTCGGCACGAGCAAGAACTCGGCGCAGCTCTCGTGCGGATTGCGACCGTTGAAGATCAAACGACACAGGTCACTTGCTTGCGCGGCATCCGGTCGAGTTTCAACAGTGCGTCAGCGGTCTCGCTGGGCGAGGACGCTCGTCAGGCGGTGAAGAGGCTCACGACCAGCGATAGCGCCGATGTCCGGTCGCTCACACTGTTGCTCGTTCGATTGATGAAGCTCGAAACGCCTGCCGAGCATGAAGCGAGACTCGCTCAATCGAAAAAGGTGTTGAGCGATGCGACGTTGAACGCCGACGCTCGATTGGCCGCGATCAACGAACTGACCGCCGAGGATGATGGCTCGATCGCCCCCGCGCTGATGACCGCCCTGTCGTCCGCGACGCCTCGTTTGCACGAAGCGATGCTGAACGCCGTGTTCTCCCGGCGAGATCGCATCCCTGCGCTGCTTGATGCACTCGAGCAGAAGTCGGTCGCGCCGACCGCGCTTTCGGCGGTGCAACGTTCGCTGTTGCTCGAAAACAAGGACGACGCGATTCGCACGCGGGCGGGCAAACTGCTGACCGCGACCAACTCCGCCGGACTGGAAGCGTTTCCGCGCTTCGCCGCCGCGTTGAACGAGCCGCGCGATCTGGCTCGCGGCCAGCAGGTCTTTCGCGAGGTTTGCGGCAAGTGCCATCAAGCACACGGACTCGGCGTGACGATTCCCGTCGGCCCGGACCTCAGTTCCGAATTCCAACGCGCCGAGGAAACGCTCATCCGCGATGTCCTCGCACCCAGCGAAGTGATCTCGCCCGGCTACATGACTTTCACGGTGGCCACGAAGTCGGGACAGGTCTTCAGCGGGCTGCTCGCGTCGGAATCGCCGACGAGTCTCACTCTGAAACAGCCGCCGAAGATCGGGGCGGAATCCCAATCCACTGAAGGCACACTGCAAGTCATCCTGCGGAACGAGATCGACGAGCTGCGCACCTCGGCGGTGTCATTGATGCCCGAAGACCTCGTGAAAACTCTGAAGCCGCAAGATCTGGCCGACGTGATCGCGTGGCTGCGACAGCCGCAGGGTCGAGTCGTCCTGCTGGACGACAATCACTCTCTGGCCGCCGCACTCAACGAAGGGACTGGTACCGCGGAGTTCATCACGAGCGACAAATTCTCCGGCGAGTCGTGTCTGCGAATTACTCCGCCGCAACGATTCTCGCCCCGCATCAAAGGCTGGGAGTTCCGCATCCGCGAGCAGCCCGCCGTCGGCGAGTACCGCTACATCCGCTTCGCGTGGAAGTCGCCTCAAGCGTCAGGAGTGATGCTGGAGTTCGCCGACAACGGCCAATGGCCTCCCGCTGATCAAACTCTGCGCCGCTATTTCGCGGGCAAGAATCTGACCGGTTGGCAAGCCGTCGGCATCGCCCCGCGCCCTCCCGCCGACTGGACCGTGATGACCCGCGATCTGTGGCAAGACTTCGGCGACTTCACTCTCACCGGCATCGCCCCGACCGCCATCACTGGCCCCGCCTTGTTCGATCGAATTGAACTGCTCCGCACACTCGATGTGCCTGCCGAAACGCCGTAGCCAATCTCGCCAGAGACTGTTGAATGAGCGTGGCTCGCCGGGGCTTGGCTCGACCTCCATGCTCGTCGGCGTGGTCATACAGAAGACTTGTTCTCGCTCGCCAGGTCGGGACTCGCGACTTTCGCAGCCGCGCGTTCGGAGCCGTTCGGTGATTCGGCGGTGAATGCCCAACCGGCCCACGGGAGCAACCACGCAACAGCAACAACACCAGCCCGACGCGCCAGCGAGGGTTCACAATTCACCATCATTCTCAATTCCTCGCTTGGGTGTCGGGTCAATTTTGAAACTGCATCGAGTGCTGCGCGGTGCCTCGTCATTCACCTTTCTTAGGCAAGTCACTGAGAACGCTTCGATCAGCAACAACGATTCCGGGTCGGTCCCTTGCACGAAAGCGAAGACGGCACCGTCGAGCACATCGCTCCGCTTGCTGTCGTAGCGATACAACGGTTGCGGCAACTGCCGGAGCACCTCGCGATCGCTTTTGTCCGCTCGCCAACCGAGCATCGTCGAGGAGAACTGGCCTGCCAGCGTTTTCATCTGCCTCAATCGTGCGACCGGCATCTCGGCGGGAGCATCGGCTCCGGGGACTGCCTGAAACTGCACGCCGTGCTTTTCAGGGCTCCCAAAAACTTCGCCGTCCCGCTTCGCCAGCAACTTGCCGCGCGACAACGAATCGAATTCGTGAATGAGGAATTTCTCCCACGGATAGAAACAACAGACCGCTTCCGGACGCCCGTCGGTGAGATACAGCACCGTCATCCCGTCCTCGGAGCCGCGCGTGTTGTTCGTCCAACGCAGAACCACCTTCGCGGTCATCGGCGTCACCGACCGATCGTTCACGAAGAGTTCATTCCAGGCGAGCGACTCGTCCATCAGCTTCCGCAGCGGCGACTGCGGTTTTGCGGCGGGCGCGTCCGTCACTTTGGTGGAGTCGTCTTGCCCCCAAGCCGTCCCAGAGAGCAGACATCCCACCAACACAAGCCACCAAATTCGATTCATCATTCACCTCGCTGAATGCTGCTCAGCAATCCAACAGCCAACAATCGGAGAATCTTTCTCAATGCTGATGAAACCTGCGCGGTTACTTCGATTGGTCGATGTTCGGCAATCGCTCTTGAGAACCCACGTCGCTCCAATGAGGTAAAAGTGGACCGATCGATCGGCGTTCGGCGGGAGGAGCTTCAATCTTGGTGGATTGGAACGCGGCAAGAGAGTGTTCGCGGACGTCAAAGAAATCAGCGCTCTTCAGGTGGTTGGTGAGCTTTTCGATAGGGGTCCAGAGCGAAGACGTTTCAATCTCCGCAGACACAGCCTTGAGCGTTTTCGCGGCCGAATCGACTTCCGCCTTTCCCAGAAACTTCCCGAAGCCACCGGTCCTCGGATCGGGTTTGGCCCCGGAGTGCGTTCCCACGAAGACGATCTTCGTATTGTCCGGCGTGAGTGCGGCGACACCGGCTTCGATCGGCACCGGTTTTAACTCCGCAGCAGCCGAGCCCGCCGCATTCTCCTGCGTCGAACTTCCGGAACCGCTCGCCGCAGCCGGTCCTCCGGTCGTTGCTTCCGCGCTGGGCGGCACAGGATTGACCGGCGGTGCTCCACCGTCAGAACCGCTTCCACCATTACTGTCGCAGCCAGTCAACAACAGGCCAGCCAGAATCATCAACACGGCTCCGAACCTCATCGCAAATTCCTTGTCAATGACAGGCCGTACGGAACTTCGAAGCGTACCGAACTCACACCAGCGTCGACTCGTAGATGCTGTCCATCAACCAATGATCGATGTCTGACAGCAGTTTGACTGACGGATCTTCGCCGGAGTCGTAAGCTCGCGAGATGACGTTGAGGCCGGCGGCGCGGAGCATGCGACCAAGCGAAGCGTGCTCGGGCAGCGAGGTCTGACGATCTCGAATCCCCGTTCCCAGCAGCACGCGCTTGCCGCGGAGTTCGTCGTAGTTCGACACGATCGATTCCAGCTTTGAGTCTCGTGCGCTGAACGCGAGTGCTCCGGCGAACCATTCGGGGCGACGGAGCAGCACGCTGAGCGCGACGGTCGCTTGGTCGCCGAAACCGGCGACGTACATTCGCTCACTGTGAACATGAACCTCGCGACGCATTTGGCTGACGACGTCGTGCAGTGTCTCGAGCAAATGATCGGTGGATGCCGAAACTCCTGGGATCGCCAAGCCGAGATAGTTTTGCGGACTGATGCGCGGCATCAAGTCGATCAGTTCGCGGGCGGTCCACTCGGAATCGTGCAGCCAGATGATGAGCGGGTATGGGTAATTGGGTTCGTAGTTGTGCGGCAAATAAACGGGAGATTCGTCCGGCAGCGCGAAGCGTACCAGCGGCAGGTCAGCGCCCGCGACGGCGACTTCCAACCGAGCGGCCGCATCCGCCGCAGCGGTCTGATTGGCCGCCCGCAAGGTGTCCCACAACTTGCGCTGGTACAGATCCAGCGACGGTGATGAGTCACTCGCGAACCAGCGGTTCATCCCGCGATCGTCAAAATGTGCAGTCATGGCTCAGACCTCCCTTCGGCTTGGACGAACTGCGGCGACAGGTTTTCGTCACTGTCACTGTCACGTTGGCCAAACACAGGCAGGTCGCCCGATTGGCTGATCGCAGAGAGCGGGAAGAGCTTGCCGGGGCACGCAGTCGCCCTGACCTCACGATGCCCAACCACCTGATTGCCGCCGATACGGTATTCCGACTTCAGAATCCTGACCAGTTGTTTGACAGCCAGTACCTGCGCGCTGGACGGCGCATGGTTTTCAAAATTGCCGACCACGCAAATGCCGATGCCGTGCTGGTTGTATTCATCGTTGCCGGCATGAGCTCCGTGCAGTTGTTGCCGCCAGCGAAATGTTGGTTCGATCTCGCCGTCTCCCATTCCGCGACCATTGCCGATGACGAAGTGATAGCCGATGCCCAGCCAATTCTTGCCGTACTTGTCCGTGCGAGCCAAATGGGACGCGTGAATGGATTCGATACTGCCTGACTCCGACGCCGTGTGATGAATGACGATGTGTTTCCAATCGCGGATGGGAGCACTCGGCTTCCACGGATTGCCGGTGATCAGTGGCGGCAGTGTGTTCGTGTTGGGTTTCCAATCAAACTGCGGAGGTACGCGAGACATCTCTGCCGGACGCGGACCGCTGGGCCATCGTGGTTCCGGAGCGGTCATGACAGAACGCTGGCAACCTCCCACGCTGAGCCATGACATCGCGGTCAGACAGAGCATGCATACACCTGCGTTTCGCACTCTGTCCTCCTTGACAGCGGGGCCGTTGGGTTGGCAAACAGCCGCCGGCTGATGGTCACTTCACCGGGCGATGAAGATGGGAACCCAAAATTTGCTTGGCCGAAGGCGGACCGGAATCTAGTAGGGCCTTCAAAGTTGGTCAACGCGAGCCTTGTGGACCGTGTGAATCGCAGCGACTCAAGAATTCTTGTCAGGTGAAATCACAAAGAACGTAACGATTTCAACGATGACAGCGTCGTTTTTGGGGCCCGATTCGATGCCGTGAGTTGCCTAGTTTGCGTAATCGTTGCGACCGACGCGAAAACGACCGAAATTCGATGGCACGACTCGCGAGATTGGTAGGTGTGACGTTGCGGGACATTCGGACGGCGCAGGCTGGCAAATCCCGCCAGCACGATGTCATCGACACGGACAGACTGGGATCATCTTGCTACAGTCTCACCCGCTGTTGAGCCGCAGTGGCCGGCCTCACGAATCAAGCTCACACCTGGATTGTTGACGACGGAAAGTCATTGATGATCGACATTGCTTTGGTGCCCGTCGCCGGATGGGGGACTCGATTGTTGCCGGCGACAAAGTCGCAGCCGAAAGAGATGCTGCCGGTCGGTCGCAAGCCGGTCGTGCAATATGTCGTCGAAGAGTTGGTGCAGTCGGGCATTCGTCGGCTGTTGTTCGTCACCGGACAAGGGAAGACCTCGATCGAAAATCACTTCGACATCGACCTACCGTTAATCAACCATTTGCGCGAGACCGGTCGCGAGGAGCAACTTCAGGAATTGCAGTTCGAGCGCGACGACGTCGAGTATTTTTACACGCGTCAGCGACGGCAGCTTGGCTTGGGGCATGCCGTGTTGTGTGGCCGATCGATGATCGGCGAACAACCGTTCGTCGTCGCACTGGGGGATTCAATCCTCGGCCTGCACGCGCAGTCGGACGTCGTGTCGCGAATGACGGCGCTCTTCGAACGCGATCAGGCGGATATCGTCGTGGCCTTCGAGGAAGTTCCTGCGGACGAGGTCGTGCATTACGGCATCGCTCGGCCGAAAGGGACTGCGGGTGAAATCTTCGAACTGGCGGACCTCGTCGAAAAGCCGAGCGTATCCGAAGCTCCCAGTCGGTTGGCCGTCGCGGCTCGCTACGTCTTCAGCCCGGTGATCTTCCAAGCTCTTGCGGAAACCAAACCGGGCAAAGGGGGCGAGATTCAGCTCACCGACGCGATCCGATTGTTGCTGCAACGCGGACACAAAGGGATTGGCGTCAGACTCTCTGGCAGTGAACGTCGGTTCGACATCGGCAACTTTGAAAGCTATTTCCAAGCGTTCTTCGAGTTCGCGCTCAACGATCCTCAGCACGGCACCGCACTGCGCGAGCATGTGCGAAAGCTGCTGGAAAGCTAAACCTTCAAATCTCAAATCTCAAATCTCAAATCTCCGCTTATGGAACTGCTGCGACGACGTGCGTATGCCCGAGCTGGATTGGTTGGCAATCCGTCGGACGGTTATTTCGGCAAGACGATCTCGTTGAGTCTGCGAAATGTTTGGGCGGAGGTCGTGCTGTACGAATGGGAAGACGTCGAGATCGTCCTCAGCCAAGAGGATCGCAGCCGGTTTCGCTCGGTGCATGAGCTGCTCAATGACGTGCGACTGCACGGTTACTACGGCGGTGTGCGACTGGTGAAGGCCACGATCAAGCGGTTCGTGGAATTCTGCCAGCAGAACGGACTGCGGCTGCACGAGCGAAACTTCTCCGTTCGCTACCAAAGTAATATCCCGAGGCAAGTCGGACTTGCCGGATCGAGCGCGATCATCGTGGCCACGCTGCGAGCGTTGATGGATTTCTACGGCGTCGAGATTCCGCAACCGGTTCTGCCGTCGCTCGCGCTGAGCGTCGAGACCGGTGAGTTGGGAATTGCGGCCGGCCTGCAAGATCGAGTGATTCAGGTTTACGGCGGTTTGGTCTACATGGACTTCGCGAAGGAGCGCGTGACCGAACTGATGGGTCTGTCGTGCGGCGTGTACGAACCACTGGACCCGCGTCTGCTGCCGCCACTTTACCTGGCGTATAGTGCGGACGTCAGCGAGCCGACTGAAGTGGTGCATAATCCACTGCGAGCCCGCTTCCAAGCCGGCGATCCTGGCGTCATCGCGGCCATGAAGACGTTTGCCAGCCTGGCCGAGCAAGCTCGCGAGGCAATCGTGCAACGCAACTCTGTTCGCTTGTCCGAACTAATGGACGAAAACTTCAACACTCGACGCGGCATCTGCCAGTTGGCGGCCAAGCACGTCCAAATGATCGAGGTCGCTCGTCGCGCGGGAGCGAGCGCCAAATTTGCCGGCTCGGGCGGGGCGATCGTCGGCACATACACCGACGAGGCCATGTTCCAGTGCCTGCGACAGGATCTGGTCCAGATCGGCTGCGAAGTCATCAAACCAATTCTCGAACCATCCGACCAGTAACTTTCCAGTCAACAGGTGACGTCGACGAATGGGGAGGTTAGAGTCTTCGGTTGTCAATCATGCGCGCCGTGCGCGCGATACGTAACCGAGTCGCTCCGCGACTTGGATCGGCGTCGCGGAGCGACGCCGATACGTTGCGGGCGAAGCCCGCGTTAAGCTGCTGTGACTCCAATGCCGCTTCATCGGGCGGTCGTTGGTTAAGGAATATGCTTTTCTACCGGTCAGGTTGGTTGCTTCACGGTCTCACTCAGGAGACAAGCCTTATGGTTGCTCACGTCCGTCGGTCTCGGTCCGCAGCGTCCCGAAGTCAGAAACGGCTCACTCGCTGCTGTTCATCTGCAGGAGTGATCTTATTCTCATTTGGTTGGACTGTCCTCATCGGCTGTTCGTCTGAAGAACCAGCCCCGGCCGCCAATCAAGTCGCTCAAGGCAATGCCGGGGGTGGAGCAGCTCCGATGCAGCCAGCGGGCGGAATGCCAGGCGGGGGAATG
>CAYSHJ010000812.1:0-2603 GCA_964430385.1 uncultured Planctomycetaceae bacterium | reverse complement strand
CGTCGCTCGTCGCGAGCACCACCTTCCAGCAAATACAGGATTTCTTCCAAGCTCATCACGTTGAGGGCTTGATCGTAGCCCGTCTCGGACAGCCCGCTGCGAAGCAACGCCTGAGCCGCCTTCAGGGCCTCGCCCTCAAGCAGCTTCACCGGCAGTCCCTTGCGAGGTCGCGGAATGAAGTGCCAATTCAGCCGCTCGCCATCGTCGTAGCCGAAGCTGGCTTGCTGCCGTTGAGCCTCCGTCAGCTTGCTGAGAAACGCCTTCGCGGCCTCGACCATCTTTCGCCCCGATTGCGATTCAGTCTGCAAGTTCCCCGACAACAACGCCGCCATTGCCATCAGCACGCTTCCGGCCAATGCAAGTTTTCGAGTGCCCATGTTGATCCTTTGGGAATGCGGCGGCGTGATGCCGCTTTAGATTTTCAAAAATCAACCCGGCGGCCAGTGCAGCGAACGTCCGCCTAGGAGGTGAATGTGTAAATGGTCAACCGACTGGCCGCCATCGCGGCCACAATTGATGACGGTGCGATACCCGTTGTTCAATTCTAATTGCTCCGCGACTTGTTTGGCGACGAGCAGCAGATGCCCGAGCAACGCTTGATCCTCGACGGTCGCGGCTGACAAGTTTGTGATCCCCTTTTTCGGGACCACCAGTACATGCACCGGAGCTTGCGGAGCGACGTCATGAAACGCCAGACATTGATCGTCTTCATGCACGATCTCAGCCGGAATCTCTTTGTCGATGATCCGTTGAAAGATGGTTTTGGCCACCGCGTGGTCCTCGAGCATACCGATTAAGGTTGGAATGACCGACTGCACGCCATTGCCACTCACAGACCAGTGACGTCACCCCAGCGAACGGCACCGTATCAAACACGCTGGTAAATCTCAAACTTCGCGGAGAATCTCAAACTTCGCGGAAAAGGGACTCGCCAGCGACTCTTTGCAAAAGTCATTTGACCCACGAAAACCCTGACCTAGATTTGTCAGTAGGCGGGGTCGGACTATTACGACATTTTCCATCGTTCCTTGATCGCGGACCGAAAAATCATCCACGGAGTGAACCATGCGTCACATGCCAACAATTCGTCAAAATCCGCCCCGTCGCGGCGCTGTGATCGTCGAGATGGCACTCGTGTTGCCAATTTTTCTCGCGTTGGTTTTAGGCATCATTGAATTTGGTCGCGGACTGATGGTCGGTCAGTTGGTCACGAACGCGGCACGTGAAGGAGCTCGCAAGGCGATCCTGGACGGCAGCACGAATTCCGACATTACCTCGACCATTCAGTCGTTTCTCGCGACCTCCGCGAATGTCTCGGCCGGAGATGTCACCGTCACGATCACCGTCACGCCGGCCGCAGGCAATCCCGACCCTGGAAACAGTGTTGCCGCTTGCAAATCAAAAGACCTGATCACGATCACGGCCCAGATTCCGTTCAACAAAGTCGCGTTGGTTGCCGGAAAGTACCTCAACGGCAAGTTGCTTACCGGCAAGGCCGCGATGCGCCACGAGTGAAACAGGAAATCAGGGGACAGGAATCAGGGGACAGGAGACAGAATTCAGAATCCGGAACTCAGACGGGCCATGATCTCGGGAAGAGATCATGGCTCGCGGCATTTGGGTTGTTGCAAACTGCTCCCTGACTCCTTTTCCCTGTCTCCTGTTTCATAACTTGTTAGAATCTTGAACCGTCCGATCGACATTTCCCATTGGTTCTGGCGGAAGGAGATTCTCATGCGACAACTTTCATTGCTGTGCATGCTGTTGGCTGCTGTTTCGTGGAGCACGTTTGCGGCCGCTCAGGACAAGCCTAAGGAATCACCCAAGCCGACTCAGGCGGAACTCGACGCCATCGCCGCCGTCAAGAAGGCCGGAGGTGCCGTCTTGCAGGTCGCCCAGAACGACGCCCGGCTGGATGTGGCCTTTCACTTGGCGGATGGCAAGATCGGCGATGACCAAGTCGCCACCGTGAAAGGACTCGGCAACATACTTTACTCGCTGAACCTGCGCGGCACCGAGATCACGGACAAAGGGCTGGAGCACTTGAAAGACGCAAAGAGCCTCACCCGGCTGCACCTCGAACGGACGAAGATTACCGACGCTGGATTGGCCAACCTCGCCGGGCTGGAGAACCTGGAATACCTCAACCTCTACGGTACCGAGGTCACCGACGCCGGCGTGCAATCACTCGCCGGATTGAAGAATCTCAAGCGGTTGTACGTCTGGCAAACGAAGGTGACGGAAGAGGGCCAAGCCAAGTTCAAGGTTGCGGCTCCGAACGTGCTGCTCGTCCCCGACATCGCCCTCGAAAAGAAGCGCGCGGAAATCGAAGCCGTGCGCAAGGCCGAAGCCGAAGCCAAAGCCAAGGTCGAGGAAGAAGCCAAGAAAAAGGCCGAAGAGGAAGCCAAAAAGAAGGCCGAAGAGGAAGCCAAAAAGAAAGCTGAAGAAGAAGCGAAAAAGAAGGCCGCGGACGAAGCCAAAAAGAAAGAGGAAGAGGCGAAGAAGTAACGCGGCGAAGCCGCAAGCCGGAATTCTTGGCCACGGATGAAACACGGATTGAACACGGACTTGGATGCAATCCGTTGGTTGTTCGGATCCGTGTT
>CAYSHJ010000811.1:0-3036 GCA_964430385.1 uncultured Planctomycetaceae bacterium | reverse complement strand
AGTTGAAAGCGAATCCGTTCGGGCTCTTCGACGTTCATGGGAATATCTTGGAATGGGTCCAAGACGGGTGGGAGCCGACCTACTACGGCGAATTCCAAGATAAGCCCGCAGTGAACCCAAGCTCCCCATTTTCCGCCGGTTCCCGGCGCGTGCTCCGGGGCGGCCTTTGGAGCCACGGCTCTGCCTACTGCCGCGCGTCGCTTCGCCACGCCGACGACCCGCCGCGCCGTCACCACTCCGTCGGTTTTCGTGTGTCTCTGGTGGCTGGAGTCTCGCGTGTCAGTCGTCCATGACCTCTGTCTCTCTGAACTCTGTCCTCTGATTTCTCTGTCCGAGCGGGGTGCAGGGGCGGCAGCCCCGCTCGCGATTTTTTTTCCTGGAGTGCGGCGGCTCGACGCCGCCCTCCATTCGATTGAAATAGCGACTCTCAAAGTCCAAGAACCGTCGCTCTCAGAATCGCCTGTGTTGACGGTCGGTTTCTGAACGATCAACTTCTTCATTCCCACTGAATGGAGGGCTGGGTCGAGCCGCAGCATTCCAGGGATGTTTGAAGGCAGAGTGACAGTTCGCGATGACACCCGTACCATGCTTTGAAATACACTTTGGCGCGAGCCACACAGCAGCGAGTCTTTCTTTCAAGGTCATGACCCATGAGCATCAGCATCGAACTCACCGGTGACGAGTTGACGGACCTGCAACACCTGACGCGGCAGAGCGATCAGGCCGAAGCCGTGCGGCAGGCGGTGCGCGAGTTCTTGCGACTCAGCCGCCTGCGCGAATTGATCGCCGTCTCTGGCCAAATTGAATTTGAAGACAACTGGCGGCAACTCGAAGCCAGCGAGTTGGCGGAAATCGGATTCCCGGCGGCGGAGTCCGCTCGATGACGGACTGGGTGTTCGTGGATACGTGCATTTGGGCCTCGTTCTTTCGCAAGCCCAATTCGCCGGAACACCGCGCCGTGAGTGCCCTGTTGCGATTGGATCGAGTCGCTTTGGTGGGGCCGATCCTGGCGGAAGTACTGCTGGGAATCCGTCGCCGGGAACAAGCGGATTGGGTCGCCTCGCGTCTGAAATTCGCGCACTACCTCGAAGCGGCTTGGGATGACTGGCGTTCGGCAGCGGAACTGGGTCGCCAGCTCGCGGCCGGCGGGAATCAAGTCCCACTCTCCGACTTGTTGATGGGTGTGATCGCTCGCAACCTGGACGCATCCGTGTACTCGACCGATCCACACTTCGACTTGATTCCTGACTTGAAACGCTTCTGGCCTACGATCTGAAATTGCTGGCTGGCACTCAAGTCGAGCACGCCGTCCAGCGCGTGGAAGAACTCGGGCGCTTGTTGGGTGCTTGGAAAAAGGGGACGGATCGGCCAGCGCCGGTTCCCAGCGCGTGATCCGGGGCGGCAATTTCTTCGCCAACGTGCTGCTCGATCCCATCGACCACTTTGTGAAAGACGAGCTACGCATCCCCGGCTACGTCCGCTATGCCGATGACCTCGTGTTGTTCGACGACGACAAGTCCCGCCTGTGGCACGCTCGGCAACGGCTGTCCGAACGCCTGAGCGAACTCCGCTTGCGTCTGCATCGTGACAAGACGCAGCTTCGTCCCTGCGACAACGGTTTGAAGTTCCTCGGCTTCAAATTGGAACGCTCTGGACGCCGCCTGCAACAAACCGGCATCCGCCGCTTCAATCAGCGTCTCCGACTCCTACAACGCGAATTCGCCGATGGCCGCATCAACGCCGACGCCATCAGGCGATCTCTGCAAGCTTGGCTGGCTCACGTCCGCGACGCGAACACCACTGGACTCCGGCGATCTCTGTGGAAGCGCGTTCGGTTTCAACGCCGGCCCCGGAAGTCTGTGAACCGAGACGATGAGCAAAACAACCGATTGGAAAGTCAAGACCGGAGATGATCAGTCTTCTTCGGCGATTGGCGGCCAGCCGGACCGTTCGGAAACAACCGGTCCAGTTCGGCCGACATTTGTTTGTCGTGTTCGTCATTTAAGAGGAAGTCGTTCATGGCTGGACTTTCGCGGGCGCGATACAGTTTGCACATTGCCGTCGACGAGGATCGAGTTCATGCCGCACAAAAAGTCGCTCGCCGCTGACAGAGCCAAACGCATTCTAGCGTTGGCTGTGTTGTTCGTTTGGTTGTCGTCGGCACCAACATCGGCTGCCGAAAAAGCCATCGGCTCGATCACCGGGGTGCTGGAACCGGCCGAAGGTCTCACGTCGGTGACGGCGGTCAATCGAGCGATCGACAAGCCGGACAGGTCATATGTCGGACTGTTTGACGCGAAGAGTGGCAAGTTCACGATTCCGGCTTTGACGATTGACTCCACGTATGATGTGCTCATCGAGACGAAGGACCAACTGCTCGAAGGGGTCAACCTGTCGGTGCCGCGGTCGGACTATGAAGAGGAGCAACCGCTCGCGAAAGAAGATGTCGCGACCATCCGCGAGAAAGTATTCGGGCTGAACCAGTTCGAGGACAAGGTCGAGATTCTGACCATCGAAGGAAACATCCAACACGCGGCGATATTGCTGAATAAAGTCCGCACGAAGCCGTTTGTGAACTCGCAGCCCGGTGAAATTATTTGGCGTGCCGAACTGTGGCACTACCAGCGGCCGGAAGAGACCTGGCTGAAGGCTCAGGATGAGCTGTTTATCGTGTTGCATCGGGAACGCTTGCAGGGAAGCATGTTCGAGAAAAGGTCCGTCACGTTCGATCCCGCCTTGGGCGGCATCAAGCTGACGGAAGAGGAACCCAGACGAGAGCTTGGCCGCATCGAGTTGCCGCAGGCCAAGCCGGGAGTGCGGTTGCGGAAGAAAGAATCCGGGGCGAAAAAATGAATGAGCCACGGAGGTACACAGATGAAACACGGACGAGGTGGCCTTCGTTCAATCGTTGCCTGATCCGTGTTTCATCGGTGTTTCATCCGTGGCCGAAATCAGCGTGATCCTTTCGTTCGCAGTGTTCGGTGGGCTAAACGTTGGCGACGTTGATTCTGCGTATCTTGAAAATTTAGTCGTTTC
>CAYSHJ010000810.1:0-1652 GCA_964430385.1 uncultured Planctomycetaceae bacterium | reverse complement strand
CAGATGCTCCTCAACGAAGCGGGAGCCGAAAAGCTGCTGGGGCACGGCGACCTGCTGTTCAAGGACATCGGCCCGCCGCGACGGTTGCAGGCTCCGCTACTGTCGGCCGACGAACGAGACGCGATCTTTCACGGTTGAGTTGAGTGGGATGGCGGCTGAGTTGGGCAGCAATCACCGTGGGCTAACACCTTGTCGCCGCGTTGAGCATGCTCGTCTTTGTTGGCTCGGTTCGCCGCCAGAGGCACGGGCATCAGCGGATGAAAGAACGGATGAAGGGGGCCTCCCAAAATCGAAACAATAATCTCAACGTCCGACCCCAGTTCGCGCCAGTAACGCGCCGACCACGGACGCCGGGCTCCGCGCGTTGCACACCTGCCGCACGTTGCGACTGGTGGACCTCACGAAAACCAAAGTCAACGTTCGCGGGCGTCGTGGTCCGCCCAGCCGCTCCCCCACCTGCCGCATCGACTGCGACGCCAAGTACTCCGCGTGAATTTAGCCAAGTGCGCGACGCACATCGCAACACCAGACTTGAGTGGCAATCCGGCGGGCGGTTTTTACGATACGGCGAAATTTGACCGCTTCCGAGCGAACATCCGGTGTCGATTTCTTCATTCACTTTGCTTTTGGCAATGGACGCCCTCATGTCACGTTACCTCCGAGTGCTCCTGTTCGGGCTGTTTGTCGTTAGCGGAGCCGTGTCGAGTCGGGCAGAGCCGCTCAGCGAACGGGACATGGCCGCGCGCATCGACGACCACCTTACCACGACGTGGGCCGCCGGGAACGTCAGGCCCGCTCCCCCGGCCAGCGATGCCGAGTTCCTGCGGCGCGCGTGGCTTGTCGTTTCATGGTTTGGTTGTTGTTGGTGCGCTGACTTGTGGAATTCAGGAGGCGAAGGCGTATCAGTTCCTGGTGTGTGTGACGCATCCTTCAAGAAACAGGTTCTCGTTACGTTCGCTGACGAGTAAAATCATCTTCACCAAAAGGGTCGGCAGTTCGCAGCAAGTTCGGCTTCGGGAGATTCAACCGTGGAAACAGTGCTCGGCACGTATCGCGACGGCCAAGTGATTTTGGAACACGAAGTCGATTGGCCCGACGGAGCACCGCTGGAGGTGCGTTTGGGATCACCCGCTGACGCTGCGGCGCAGCGTGGCCGCGAGGAACGATGTGTCGATGGGTCTCGCCCCCCTAGCACTCCGTTGGAAATCAAGGACTGGTTGGCTTGGTTTGACTCGCTCGAACCGTTTGATTGGACAGACGAAGAACGGAGTCGTTTCGAGGAGGCGCTCCGGGAGTCCGATGAAGTCTCAAAGGCGGACATGCTCAGGCAGTGGAGTCGGTCGGAAGGAGAACCGTCGTGAGACGATATCTGCATACATCGAAAAGGTGGGTAACAAAGGGCTCGCCGATTGACCGCGGCAGGTCTTCAAGCCGTAGGCTTCGCAGCAATTAGCCGGGGGCTGAGCGCAGCGACGCCCCCGGGACAGGAATTGACGTCCGTTCGACCCCAGTGGGCAACGCCGTTAACCATTTTCATGAGGCGAGTGCAAGGTATTGTTTGAGCAGGAGTTTGTGTCGTCGGCTGGCGGTGACGATGACCGGCTTGCCGGCGGCGGGTTTGTCTTTGTTATCGGGTCGATAGCGGGACTTCT
>CAYSHJ010000809.1:0-13991 GCA_964430385.1 uncultured Planctomycetaceae bacterium | reverse complement strand
CTTCAAGAGCTGCTGAAAGTGGCTGGCCGCCTCCGAAGCGTTCCGCAGAACGAGCAACGCATTCGCCAGGTGCAGTCGAATATCATCACGCTGCGGTGCCAGATCGAAGGCCTTTTGAAAGTGCTCGACCGCCGTCCTCCACTCCGAGTTATTGTTGGCGACCATTCCTCGAAACACGTGCGGCTGTGCATCCTTTGGAAAATCCTTTTGCCAAGCATCCACGACTGTAAATGCCTCCGCGTACCGATACGACAACATGTACCCATTCGCATAGGCCTCGCAAATATCCGGCCCGTCGTCGTCGGGATCGAGGAGCAATTCCGACATGTGCGGTTCCGCTTCGCTCATCTGGCCAGCTTGGGCCATCGCCAGCCATCCCTCTCGCAGAAGACGGGATTTCGGGATTCCCATCTTCCATGCCCGTTGCAGGCATTGACGAACATCTTCCAGCCTTCCCATTCGGCGATACGCGCGAGCCATCCAGATTTGCACTTCGCCGCTGTCGGGATCAATCCGTGCCGCAGCCTCTAACGCCGTTAACGCCCGACCGGGATTGCGGGACTTCAGCGCCGAACGAGCAACACTCAAATATCGCTCGACACGCCAGTCGTTCCAGCAATAGGCCAACGCTGAACCGATGAACGACAACGCCGCGATCAGAGACAACAGACGAACTCGCGTCACAATTCGCTCCTGAAAACGCCGCACTCACAAGTCAATGACGGTGCGCTCAGTTAATGAGAATTCTCCCCAGCGATCAGCGAGAGCTTTCAAACTTGGCCTGGAAGCGGCATGTTGCTCAATTCATGGGTGTTTCAGTTTTCCTGACTCTACCAAGTTTTGAATTCCGGAAAAGTCAGTTTCGCGGAGAGTGGGACTGGCGGCTTGACACGAGACAGGTTCCTGAGAATCAGGCCGCAGGGCTGACGGATTCGCGGCGACGGGCATTTTCCGCCGCGCCCAGTCGGCTGGAATTTTTCATGGAGGGAGCGCGGCGGAAAACACCTCGACCGCTTCTGAGTTTCCGAAAATATCGTCCGCACTTGGTGAGGCCCCAAGGCAAGAGATCCAACGGCGGTGAATGGAAATCCCTCGAAACGCAAGATTTGATCGTGAGTGACGCTTGACTTTTACCACAAAACTTCTACAAAAACGTCAGCCGTTATTGTGATTGCGTACCTTCTCACATCGGAGAGGCCGAATTTCCGGAATACGTTTTGTGGCGTGTGGCCAACTTACCGAAAGTGAAAAGTTGCGCAGTCGTAATTAGGCGCGTGTCCGATTTCTCATTTTCTCAATTTTTTAGACAGGAGTTCAACGATGCGTGGCGCAATCCGTCGTCGATTCCGAGCATTCACACTAATCGAGTTGTTGGTGGTGATCGCGATCATCGCCATCCTGATCGCCTTGTTGCTCCCGGCGGTGCAGCAAGCGCGCGAGGCTGCCCGCCGTTCTCAATGCAAGAACAATCTCAAACAAATAGGACTCGCGCTCCACAACTACGTGGACAGCAACAAACAATTTCCTCCCAATCAGATGGTATGGGGAGCCGGCAACTACGGAGGGACTCCTTTTGTTGCGCTGCTGCCGTACTTGGACCAGCAACCGCTTTTCAAGACATTAGATTTTGCAAATAAGTCGCCCGGCGGAGTGGGCCTCGATCATTGGCAGGCGCCTAACAGTTCTATGGGGCAGGACACGGACGGCAGCCAGAAATGGGCGAAATCACAAATACCGGGGTTTTTGTGTCCGTCTTACGATGGCGTCGCCACCGGCGGCTGGGGCTATGCCCTTGGAAATTACGGATTCAGCATGGGTGCCCAGAGTATGCCAAGCGCCATCGGTTGTAACCGATATCCGATACCTGGCCCACACAATTCTGGCGGAGGCTCGTATGGCTATTTTACAGGGAATTTTTATTCCACGTGGTCGGAATCCGACGGAGATGGTTGGATTGGCCACGGCAACTCCAATGATCCAAAGTGGATTTCGGGTGTATTCGCAAGAATGGATTGGGCTGCGAAGTTGAGTCAGATCACAGATGGAACCTCCTCGACAATCGCGATGGGTGAGGTGCGCCCGAACTGCACTGACCACGCAACTGGCGGTTGGGCGCTCCCGAATTACTTTTGGACTGCGACAACGGCGCCGATTAACTTTCCAACGTGCCCACAAGACCCCGCGTTGCCCGACAACTGCCATATGAATTGGAACTGGAATACCTCCCAAGGATTCAAATCCAAACATCAGGGGGGTGCACATTTCGTGATGTGCGACGGAGCCGTCCGATTCGTGAACCAGAACATCGCTTACGCCGCATATCAGCGCCTTGGTGATCGCCGCGACAACGAACCAGTAGGCGAATTCTAGGTGTTTTCGAGACGTTTCAGTGGATCTCAAATTCTGCCTCCGACGAACGGTCAGGGAGAGCAAGCTACCATATCGAGGCCCAAAAATGCACAGGCGCAGTGAGTTGATCAAAGAGGGTGCGGGTAGTGTGCTGGTGAAATGGTTCTCGTTTTTCCCCTTCTTGGTATTGCTTGGGTGTGGTGGTGATAATCGCGCTGCCGTTTTTCCCGTGACTGGCACAATAACAGTCGAGGGAACACCAGCCGAGGGAGTTATTGTAACCTTTGCGGTTCCTGGGAAGACTCTTATGTCGACCGGTAAGACAGATGCTGCCGGGAAATTTCGATTGACGACCTATCGTGCAAACGATGGTGCCCTCGAAGGCGAAAACGTGGTTACAGTTCAAATAGGCCCTAAGCCGCCTCTCGATCCGAAAACCACGTCCGATCCCACGGCTGATCCTACGAAGATGCTCGAGATGTCACGGACGATGTCAAAAATGGCTCAAGGCCAAAATTTAGAGACTCAAAAGAAAGCAAACGCGACGCCAACTTCGGCATTAGAGAGTTCATTAATTCCGGTTCGTTATTCCGATGCCAAAAAAACAGACCTAAGAGCAAACGTCGAAAAAGGCAAAAATAACAAATTTGAGTTCGACCTCAAGAAGTGAGCTTGCTGTACAAATTTGGTGATTTGTCTGAGCATAGCGGACGTTCCGATCAGGAATCGTTTTAGCGCGAGGAGAATCATGCGTCGAACTCCCGCGTGTCGAGTAGGGCCTTTTGCCGGCGCTCGCTCGCTTTGTCCAACTTCCCGTCGGGCATCTGGGGCGAAGGCACTCGCGTTTGGGCGAGCCATCCCAGCGTTCGAGCTTGCCGTGGCTTTGTGGATAGTACGGGCTGGTCCGGACGTGAAGTGGCTCCCGCCAGGCGGATGAAGGTCTTTGAAATCGCGGGCCAGAGGTTCCATTGCTTCGGTGGCCGCGGTCCGCTACCGCTGATGATGCCGGGGGCTCGCCGGGGAATTTCTCCAGCCCCTGCTGCAGGACGACTTCGATGGCGTTGTTTGCGGGTCATCGGCTAATGCGTCGTTGGCATTCTTGAGTTGAAATTATGTCCATACTGCGAAAACCTGTTGGATATAAGATATTCAGCATTGTGTTTCTCATATCTGTTGTGTTTCTCATATCTATTGCCGTGGCGTTGTGGATTTTGTTTTATGCCAGACGCCCAAACTTTCAACGCGCCTGGAAAGCTCTTCAGCAGAATGAGATTGCAGTCGTGCGAAACGAGATTCAAAAGATGCAGGACGATCCCAAGTGGGAGCGATATCGACATTTTCTGCGCGGAGCGCTGTTATATAGAAACGGGCAACCAGAGCAGGCGCTCGCCAAGCTTTATGGACTCCCACCTCATGGCGACCTTCGTTATCCACTTATGCTCGTGACTGCTGAGTGTCTCTTTACTTTAGGCGAACTCGAGCCGGCCGAGAGGATATTTGGAACATTGGCTGAGGAGAATCCCCGCGATCCTAAGCCGCTAAGGTGGCTTGGCGCGGTTTACTTCTTTCTGGGGAATCATTCTGCGGCGATTGGGCTTTTCAGCGCTGCCGCAGAGTTAGACCCGCAAGACTATCTTCCTCATCGTTACATTGGGGTGATTTATCTTCACGGAGATCATCACCAATTGGCGATCGAACATTATGAGACCGCACTTAAGTTGATGCCGAAGGCACTTGAATTCAGTCGCGAGCACGATGTGATACTGCAAGAATTGGCAGAATCCTTGTTCCGCGTCCAGCGATATGACGATGCGACATTGACAATCTCGCGGATGAGCGAGCTCGACGGTAATTCGATGGCGATTAAAGCATCCTGCGCTTTCCGCAAGGGTGACAATGAAGAGTCCGAACGGTTGTTTCGTTTGGCCATGGCGCGTGACCCGACGAATAGCCTCTTATTGCTTGCGTATGGGACTTTTTTGTTCGAAATTAGGAGGTATACTGAGGCGGCGGAATGCTTAAAGACGGCTGTCACTCACGACCCGTATGACAGTGCGACACATTATTTGTTGGCGAGAGCTTATCAATACCTTGGAGAGCGATCTCTTGCAGAAAAGCAAATGAAACTCTCGGAAGAGATTAGAGAGCTACGACAGCGGTATGGCCAGTTATCAAGCAACGCACGCAAGGAGTTTGCCAACGCGGAGATACGAGAACAGCTCGCGGAGATCGCACAGAGCCTCGGTCGTTCGAACTGGCAGGAATACTGGCTGGTTGCTGCAAGAGCTTGTCGCGAAAGGGTAGCTTTGACCGGTGATGGAAATGGTAACGTCAATAGCTCGTGTGGTCCGTGAACGGTCGTTCAAAATGAAGTGTTCCCGTATATGCGTTGGTATGCTTCAGCGACTCGGTAGGTTTGTCCGCTTCCGCACATGCCCGCAGATTGTCGTCACAGCACTCGCCGCTTGCGCCGCAGTGACGATCGTCGTCCTTTTCTTCGCTCGCGCCCCTGACGCTGGCCACAGTCGTCCTCCGAATCCGATCGACCTTGATTTGTTCAATGGCGTTGATTTAGATGACGCGGTGGCAAAAAACCCCGGTTATCTTGGTCCGGTGGCATGCGCACCTTGCCACGCAGATCGAGTCGCGGAGTTTCAACTGACGAACCATTTTCGCACCTGCCGCATCCCTCGGCCCGAAGAGATGCCGGCACAATTCACATCACCTGGCACGACCTTCTCGACCCAGGTTCCTGAGTTGCGGTTTGAGATGTCGCATGTGAACGGAACCTACTGGCAGACAGCGATTCGATCAGGTCCACTCAAACAGGAGCGAGTCAGCGAACGGATCGATTTGGTCCACGGCGCCGGCACGGCTGATGACGTCTATTTCAGTTGGTACGACGATGGTCAAATTCGGGAGCTTCCCGTCGGGTGGCTGCATCCAATCAAGCAGTGGGGCACAGCTGGCTGGTGCGATGCCGCACGCTTCTCCTCGGTCGGAAGGGACGGATACACACGACCGGTGACAGTGCATTGCATGGAATGTCACAACACATGGTTTGAACATGTCATTGGCACCGAGAACCGGTACACGCGGAACAATTTCATTGCGGGTGTGACATGTGAACGATGCCATGGCCCCGGACGTGACCATGTTGAGTTCCACGTGAACAATCCAGAGGTCTCATCCCCACATGCGATCGTCCATCCGGGGCAAATGCCACGCGACCGGAAAATAGATTTGTGCGCACAATGTCACTCAAATTCGATCAGAAAACGCGGTCCAGCTCTGAGCTATCGACCTGGCGAGCCATTAGAGAAGCATTATCGTGCGACCGTCTGTAATTTTCCAGAGGACGATCACGTTGCCAACCAAGTGCAGTATCTCCTCGAAAGCAAGTGCTATCAACGGACTGACTCGCTGACATGCACCACTTGCCACGATCCGCATGTCCCAATGAATGAATCGGCGGTGAAGTCAACTCACGCATCCTGCCTGAAGTGTCATGCACCATACGACTGCGGGGAACGAAGACGGTTGCCGGATGAGATAAGGAATAACTGCGTAGGCTGTCATATGCCTGCTCGCGACAAAGTCCAGGTATTCTTTTTTACGCAAGACGATGACTATTGGCCGCCGGTGAAACGCTGGGAGCATCGCATTGGTGTTTATCCGGAGGCCCGTGATGAAGTGCTGCTAAAGTGGCACCTTGCACGGTCAGATGATGACAGCCGGCAAGAGGCTGCGCGTCTTCGAATCAAACTCGTCGATTTCTGGCGCAATCAAGCAGACGAATTGCTTCAACAACACCGTTTTCTTGCAGCTATCCAGGCGTGCCGCGAGGTCTTGCGATGGGATTCGTCACCCGAGGCTCGGGCACAATGCGCGCGGGTCGTGGGGATTAAGCGGGGTCTCGACGCTCAATGGGTTGAATCAGATCGGCTAATTTCCGAGCGCCGGTTCGATGAAGCGATTGAGTCACTTGTGGACATTCTTTCGAAAAAGCCGGACATAGCCAGGGCACATGGTCGCCTGGGAATGCTGTACGCCATGAGCAATCGAAAAAAAGAGGCGAGGGAACATCTTCAGACTGTCTCGAAATATGACCCAAACGATTGTTACGGGGAAGCAATGCTTGGCTGGTTAGCATTTCTCGAAGGTAAATTCTCCGACGCGGTGGAGCATTATACACGTGCTAGCGCAATAGAACCCTATGATGCAAAAATCAATTATCATTGGGGCTTGGCACTCGGCGCACTCGACAAGTGCCCTGAAGCAATACACCGTCTGCGAATGGTGCTCACCATCGATCCAAATCATGTCGGTGCACATGTCTCGCTCAGCCACATTCTGCGGCTGCAAGGTCGGACGAATGATGCACTGAGTTTGCTCCTCAGAGCAACCAAAGTTACAGAGTCTAAGGACATGGAGGTTTTAGCCATTCTCGCTGAGACGTATGCCTCGCTTGGACGACTGGACGACGCGGCGAAAACGGCGGTGCGAGCCTTTGAGTCTTCGCGAGAAAACGGCATTGAAATATCACCCCAATTGCGCATGCGCTTCGACGCGGTCAGTAGGTGATGGTTGCCCTGCATGCGATCGCAACGTCGCGGAGGTCGATCCCGCGCAGGTCGATGCGGCTGGGATCACGGGTGACTTTGACCACTGTCGGAGGTGCCTGGTCGGGGACTGATGTTTTTGTCCCGCAACCAGTGAAGACGCTCAGCAGGACGAGTAGCCACTGCCGATCACGCCACACCTTCCCAATGAATGCCACGTTCATCCTCATTTCTGGCTCGAGCTGACCTGTGAGTTCTTTTCGCCAGTCTAACATTTCGTCGCTACCAGCTGACCCGAGTGGAGCTGATACAGCGTCTCGGCGATGTCCAGCATCCGCGGATCGTGTGACGACAGAATGAGCGTAGTTCCCGCGAAATGTGTCTTTTTCAGAACGGCAATCAGCCCATCTGCGGAAGCGGCGTCGAGGTTCGAGGTCGGTTCGTCGGCGAGAATCACATCCGGGCGACCGGCGAGTGCGCGAGCGATCGCCACGCGCTGCTGTTCGCCGCCACTGAGTTCGTGCGGACGTTCGTAGATCTTGTCGGGCATTCCCAATTCTTCCAGCACCACCAGGATCGCCACCGCAAAACCCAGCACAAAGTGCAGATTGAAAATCCCCTCCCGATGCAGCCAGCCACTCGGAAGCAGCGATTCCAATTCACGTCTTGATGCCACTCGGTACCAGATCGTGCCCTGGGGCGAGTCCGGTGCGGCGCTGCGCAGGATGGCGGTCTTAATCTGATCCGCGTAACCCGCGCGGCAAGAAACCAGCAAGCACGTGGCTTGATCAGGTTGGTCAAAAACCTGCGCAGCCGTTTCCAATGACGTCAGCATGAGATTGGCCTGCCACAGCGGTGCGTCTGGCGCAAGAATTCCTACGACTTGGCTCAACCGCTCACCTTTCGCGCTGCGATAAAACGGCGGGATGATTGACCTGGGCCGCAGGCTCAGCCGGCTCGCCAACTGACTCCCCACGACGAATTCGTTCAAGGCGCTGGAGTCCGAAAACTGTCCCTGGACCCACGTCACATTCTTCGGCAATCGTCCGCGGGGGAGCCCCACCAGCACGGCTGACTCTCGATTCTTGCCCAGCGACAGAGCGCCAACAATGCGCGGAACGACTTCGGTCACTCCCTCGATCCGCCGAATGGCGTCGACCGCGGACAACGGGATGGGTACCGTGCGGCCAAAGCGCGTTCCGGTCACAGTCAGGTCCGTGCCGAATCGAAGGGAATCTTCCGCGACGTCGCGGATGCCCTGGGACAACCCAACACCGGCTAGGTACGGCACGAGGATGGACATCACCACACAGATTGTCACCCCGCTGCGCAGGGGATGCAGCCACAATGTGGCGAATCCGGTGCGGGCAATTTCAAGGAACTGTCGCATCCGGCGTGGCCTCGGCCCACGGCTGTAGTGGTTCCACCGCGGGCGAATAATCAAAGACGGAACAGGCGTGATACGGGCACACGAATCCGCCGCCAGGAATCGGACCCAACTGGGAATCGCACACCGGGCCGAGCCGCGGATCGAATGCCAGCGTGCAACGTGACAAGTCAATCGCCGGCCCAAACCCCAACCCGCCGACCATCTGCTGAAACTCCCGTGATTGGCGAGAGGCCACCGGATTCCGCCGGGACTCAGCTACCAGAATCGCGCCGGCCGCAACGGACAACCCGATGAGACTCATCAAAACCAATCGAGGAAGTGTCGAGTTCATTCGCTACGTTCCTCAGGTCTCGACGGGTCGTCAGTTGAACTCCGAAGGCTCGACGATGTGATGCATGGTGTTGATCGGCAACGTTTCGAGATTTTGGATGGCTCCCGATGGCCAAGTGATTTCGATCCGGTCGATGTGATCGCGTTGTCCCAATCCAAAGTGTAGCGTCTTGGACGACTGCGACAGGTATCCTCCGGCGGGGTTGACTTGGCGAGTCAGAATCTGATCGCCGACAAACACTCGCGCGACAGCTCCGATTGCGTCATGATTGCTCCGCGTTCCGTTCAGTTTGAAGGCGACATAGTTTTGTGGCGTTATTTTGTTTCGAAAGTAGTACGGCCGGTCGTTGAAGTTGTTGGTCACGATTTCCAGTTGTCCGTCCCCATCAAAATCCGCAGTGGCCGCACAGCGCGAACTCCGAGCCGCCTGCTTGCCGCCGATTTGTTCTCGCTGAAAAACGCCATCACTCGGCGGCTCGATCCCCAATCCGATGGATCGCTCCGAAAACGTCTCATTCCGGTTGTTCATCATCAAATGGTTGTGCCAGTACGCATACGGATACCCCATGCCGGACGCCAGAAAGATGTCTTCGTATCCATCGCTGTCAAAATCACTGATTGCGATCGACCACGGCCACCATGTTTCCATTCCGGCTCGATCCGACATTTCCTCCATCCGGCCGGTTCCCAAGTTCTTGAACAGCGAATTGCCGAACACCACGTCGTCATATCGAACCCGCAGCCGATCCACCATCAACGCCTCCGTCACCTCGGCCTGCTTGCCACCGAGCACGTTGATTCCTGCGCCGGTGACATGCGGATATTTCACCGTCGCGTTTTTCATGGCGTACCTCGTCGCGTCGGCAAATGGGGGTACCCACATGTCCGAATGCATGTCGGAGATGAACAGGTCGAGTTTTCCGTCATTGTTAAAGTCGAGAACTTTCGCGCCGATCGCCCCCCAGGAGACTCGTCCCAACACCTCCTTGGTGACATCACGGAAGGTCGCGCTCCCTAGATTCTTGTAGAGTTGGCTCGCGCCAAACATATTGGTGATCAACACATCGATCCGTCCGTCGTCGTCGTAATCGAAGACCGCCACGTCGCCGCCCCAACCTTGGCCTATTAGTCCCGACGATTCGGTGATGTCGCGAAAGGTTCCGTCGCCGTTGTTCTGGTAAATGTTGTTGAATTCCTTGGGACAGACCACGAGATCGTCGTAGGTGGTCACGCCCGGAAAGTACTTGCCATCTTTTTCCAGTTCGGCAAAGGTCCACTGCGCCGTGTTGGCGACGATCAAATCGAGATCGCCGTCATGGTCCAAATCGACAAACGAGGCGGTGGACGAATGCGCGATCAACTCTAAGCCGGCGCGCTGCGTGACATCTTTGAAGATGCCCCGGCCTTGGTTTTCAAACAAGATGTTGCCGCCACGTGTGCTAGTCACAAATAAGTCTTGATCGTCGTCGTTGTCATAATCGGCGAACGTGCCGGCAACGCAGATGCGATCTCCCACACCGACTCCCGCTTGCTCCGTCATGTCCACAAACGTGCCGTCCCCTTTGTTTTTGAACAAAGCATTCGGCCCCAGTTGATTTAAAAAGTAGAGGTCATCGTGCCCATCGCCGTCGTAGTCGCCGACGATCACGCCGCAACCGTGGTCATACAGATTGATCTTGAATCTCTCTCCTTGCTCACCGGGCAGAAAGTTCATCTGAAACGTGATCCCCACCTCGACCGCGTGGTCCTCGAATCGTCCGGCCGGATTCGTGGACGCCACTACGGAGCCTTCGGACTTCGATTCCTGAGCGGATTTTGATAGCTTACTTCCGCGCGGGCCTGGCTTGGCCACCGGCGTTGCCGGCGCAGAAGCAGGTTTCGAACAACCCGTCAGCCCAAGAAACAACGCGAGAATGCTGAACACGGAAGTCAGCAGCCATAGATCACGAGGAGTTTGCGGCATTAGGGCGTTCGTCCACGTCAGATTGGGTAGGATTGGGAGTAGACAGCCTCGTTCGATAGTCCGCGCGGATTCCGAGAGGCTGGCCGAGAGCTAACACATGATTTCACGAGAAGTTCTGCGAAAAGTCTGTGGTGTCAGAAAGCAATCAATTCGCCGGGCCCATGCGTGCGATGTTGTCGAATGGCCGCGAGGAGCCAGACAGAATCGTGCCGCGCGAGACAGCCGCATGCTGCTCGGCGTCCGACCGGCTCTGAAAGACATGCACACGATTTCCCGTCGTGGCATTGGTGATCAATCCGCTGCGGACAAAATAGGCGGACTCCGCGTCGAGCCAGCGACCGCTTGCTTCATCTGTCACGAGCACCTTTCTTGGTTTTTCTCCTCGTCGCTGAGCCCACCAAACGGCACATTGCAGACAGCAAAACCGATTCACCACGTCGCGGGCATCGATGATTCGCACTTCGAACACCGGATCGATGCGGGCTCCGTCCAGAGCACATCCCGCATCCGACTGTCGGCGCAGCCAAGTCCCCAGAATCGGCAGACCGACCACGAGCAAAAGTCCGATGCCTCGGACAATCCAAAGACGTCGTTGCGGGTTCATACCAGATGTACTTCCAAAAAAGTCATCACGAGCGCCCCGACGTAGCAGCTCAGGCCGACGGACAGCAGCGTATCCTCCTCTGTCCGCGCCAGGCTCATGGATTCCGGACTTTCCGCCAGCCATCGAACCACGCTCGCCCACCCGACGCAACAACTCCCGAGCACAAACAACACCATTCCCAAGACCATATCCGGTGCTTTCGGAATCAAGTCGTAGAGGCAGTGATGATACGGCAATCGCAACACGGCCGGCGCCGCGATATCCACCAAGTAGGCCACAGTCAACGGAACAGCCAGGACCGCACCCAGCAACATGAGGCTCATTCCCGGAGCGTCTTCGCGTCGGCGGCAACAACGACGGAACCACCACAGCCCCAGCACCAATCCGAGGTTGACGATGTAATACGCCACCGACAACCACGTCGGACCAAGCCCGTCGGACAGCGCGGCCAGCCAAGCGGTCGAGCTACCTGACGGGCCGTCGAAGCCCGACGTGCAACAGCCTGTGAACAGAAACTCTTCCATTTTAGGGATCGCCAGGTATGTTCCTTCAATCACAGCATCGGTCAGAGCCAGCACGCCAAACGCCAATTGCGCCAGCAGGATCCGCCGCAGTAGCGGTCCCGTCTGCGTGCCCCGCTGGATGCGATACAGCACCCACCACACACCGCTCACGAAAACCGTGGCCGGTTTGAGACATTGCAAGGCGGCGATCAAACCAGGAAGGAATCGGCTGGCTCCCAAACTTCCGGCACCGATCTGAGTCACGCCATAGATGCACATCACTCCCGGCCAATGGGGAACGTAGCTCTGTAACAGCAAATACAGCAGCGGCCAGGAAATCAAACTCAAACCCAACAGCCAGGACGACAGGAGCGAGAGCAAATAAAAACGATTCTCCGATTCCGTCCGCGGGGTTGGTGAAGAGCCGGCACGTTGCCGACCCCGCAGAATTTGGCACGCCAAGCCAATGACCAATAGCGCCGCGATGCCGCGCAGTACCACGACGAATCCACTCAAAACCGCATACGCATTGAGGATCATCGGCAACGATTCTCCAGCAGGAGTCAGCCGTCGCAATCGAACGAGGCTTGTGGGGCGAAATATAATGCACCGATCTTTCCAAGTTTGGCGAGAACCAACCCCAGGATGTAGTAGGCATCGATGTTGGCAGGATCTGACGCCACGATTCTCCGGAGGATCGGCTCCGCCCGTTCTGGTTCACCGGTCTCCAGTGCAAATCGGGCTCGAGTTAAAGCAACGGAGTCATTCATCGGCCCTCCTTTTTCGGCGAGAGCCAGATGTTTGGCTGCAAGCTCCGGGTTACCAAGAGCCAAATAAGGCCGCGCGAGGGTATGGTTCGTCATAGGAGTCCGCACGAGCGACTGTTCGATCAGCGCTACCGCCTCGGCACACTCATGCTCGTCAACCAGCGTCGCTGCAAGTTCTTCGACAAGTTCGACTCGCACGTCTTGGGGAGGTCCAAGCTCCAAGGCCCTGCGAAAATGTGATATCGCCTGTCGGTTGCGTTCAAAATCCCGGGCCATCATCCCGAGAATCTGATGTGAAGTGAAGTCCTGCGATCGAAGAGTGGTCAGCCGAGTTGAAATCTCAGTCGCATGATCATAAGCCCCGAGGTCATAGTATACGGCGAAGCCGCAACAAGTGTGGCACGACGCTCCGCGTCGTGAATTGCGACGCGAAGCAGCCGTTCGACTCTGGTCTGCGGTACTTGGCCAACGCACTTGTCGCAGCCGGCCAGCACGAGGAAGCGAAACGGCATTTTGAGACTGTCTCGGCCGCCAAGCAGCAACTCAAGATCATCAATCAATTGAAAGACACTCTCAGCAAAACTCGCGATTCCGCTGATCTCCGGTATGAGATTGGGTGGCGGCTCCTCAAGTTCGATGATCCGGTCCAAGGTGAACTGTGGCTACGCGGCGCGCTCGAGATTGAACCGGATCACGAGAAGTCGAGAAGCGCGCTCGTCGAGCATTACCAAAACACGGGGAAGTCCGATCTGGCCCGACTTTATTCCACGAATCGGAAATTGCAGGACCATGACAACTCAGCTTGGTGAAGTCTCCTGCGCGATGATCGCTCTCGCTCGCCAGATGGATTCCAGCACGGCGGACACGTTCTCAGGCTCGGAGAACGGACTCATGATGTACGACTTCAACGCGACGATCGGTTCGCCATAGTCCGAGAGGCGGTAGCAGTCGGTCAGTGAAATCAACACGCCTCGGCCTTGCAGGGCTTCGTCGTGGATCAGCTCAAAGAGGCGGCGGTTGTATGCGTTGTGGGCGCGGAGTTGATCGCGGTACGAGGCGTCAGCTTGTTCCCGTGTCGGGGCGGCGAACGTGTCCACGCCATCGGGGTAGACGCGGAACAATGTCACGGGACCGAAGTTGTCTTCGTTGAGCACGACGGTCGAGGCATGGCCTTTCAGATGCGCGGACAACTCGACAGCCATCGTGACCAAGTGACCAAGCAGCGACCGCAATCCGTCTTTGCCGAAGAGCAGCAAATTAGCCAGCGCGGACATCGGGCCGCTGCCGCTGCGAGTCGTTTCGAGCGTGTACTTGCCAGGGTGATAGTGGCCCGACTGAAACAGGTAGGGAGTGCTCGATTGATCGCGCGAGATGAGTTGCAATTCCTCGGCCTGTCGCAGCAGAAACAGGCTCGACACATACGGTGCGAATCCGGTTTTGTGGAAGTCGATGCCCAGCGAATCGCTCAGACTAAGATGCCGGATGCGGCGCGACGTGCCGGCGAGTGCTCGCACGGTGCGCGG
>CAYSHJ010000808.1:0-5347 GCA_964430385.1 uncultured Planctomycetaceae bacterium | reverse complement strand
GGTACAAGCGGACTTCCGAGCGGAATGCTTGTCCGATGGGTTCGTTGTGTGGAAGCTGCGAACTGATGTAGGCCAACGCCGCTTCAAAGGCCAAGGCGTATCCTTTTTGCGAAGGCGGATCACGCCATTCCCGTTCTGTCTCTGTGCGGCCCGCATCCTTGTATTTGATGATCCGCAGTGCCTTGCGTCCCAACCGCTCGAACTGGTTCAGGTTTTTGGCGAACAGGATTGCTCCGAGGTTGGTGATGTCGAACCGGCCGCCCGGCTTCGGCAACACGGCGCAGCCGGCTAAGGGAAGTCGTCATTGATGCCTGTGACCGGGCCGCTACGAAAGTTTATTCGGTGCGGTTACGATGAAGAGGCCGTCGACATGGTCCGCATGTCGCAAGAGGGTTCTACCTTTGTCCAACATCATTGAAGTTCGCCTCGAACGATTCAAGGCGGCATTCAAACCGGAACCGGTTCCACTGCGTCCTTTCAACGTATTGATTGGTCGCAACGGAAGCGGAAAAAGCACGCTGGTCGAGGCGCTCCAGTGGATCGACACCACCATGCGCCGCGACGCGCGCGAGGCGTGCGGTCGTTACTGGGGAATTCACGACCTCATCAACCTTCGTGGTTGGAAGCCAACTCCGTTTTTTCGGCTGACGCTCACATGGGACGCCGCCGCATCAAATTCGCCGGGCGAGAAGAATCAGTATTCGATCAAGGTCGAGGAGTCCGATTCGACGCCTCTCATTGCAACCGAAGACCTCTTTTCGATGAGCGAGAAGGGACGCACACAGGCACGATACATCACGACGAGTGAGCCCGGTCATCGGATCATTCGCCCGTTTGGCGACGACACGCAGATGTTGTCGCACTTCGATACAGATCGACTCGCGTTGGCGACTGCTCCCACGTCGAGTGACGAATCAGCCGCCTCACCGCTCACCGAGTTGCGCGACTTCTGGAAGCGGGCGGTGTTCCTCCGGTTAAGCCCCAGCCGATTGGCGGATGGCTCTCCGGCACGACGAAAGTCGTTCGAGCCGATGTTGGATGAAGAGGGACAAAATCTTCCCGCTCTGATCAACGAACTGACCAACGATCAGCGGGAAGAGATAGTCGACAACATTCGCGGCATCCTGCCTGGGATTGAGAATGTCTCCGTTTCGGAGGCATCTGCCGGCCACGATACCCGGGTCAATTACAGCTTGCTGGAGTTGATGCCGTACCGGGGACGTGGAGGCAAGTCGAAGTTTCCAATCCCGGCGTGGATGCTGTCGGAGGGAACACGCCGCATCACGGCTCTGTTGGCGCTGTTGGCACACGATCCGCCGCCGTCGCTCTTGTGCATTGAAGAGATCGAGAATGGACTCGATCCGTGGACAGTCATTGGTCTGCTGAACCATCTGCAATCGGCGCAAGATCGCGGAACGCAGGTGATTCTCACGACGCACTCACCTTGGCTTCTCGACCACATCGACATGCAGTCGATTTTGCGAGTCCGTCGTGAGGGTGGTGAGACCGTGTACGAGCACTTCGCTTCGCTCGCCGAGGTCCAAGCGTTCTCCACGAGAATTCCCGCTGGCACTCGATATACCAACCTGGAAACGTGAGCGATGGCCGCCGCACTTCGCATCGCACTGTTTGTCGAAGGTTCCGCAACGCCCCCGCCGGTGCGCCGCCCCAGCCCGTTCACGCAGATTTGGAACGAACATCTTTGCGGTGCGCTCGGCATCCGGGCGTTCGATGAAATCATTCCAATCTCCAAGAAGCACTTAGTGGCGATGGACCCCACTCAACCGAAGATGAGCGGCGCGAGCGAGCCGTTGGACGAGTTGATTGCTCGCAAACTGAAGACGATCCAATTCGATGCGGTCGTTGTCGCTTGGGACTTGGTCCCCGCATGGAATCCCGACGACGAGTTCTGCCGCTGGCAAGAGACGCTTGACCTCTACCGCTTTCTTGCTAAGTCCCAGTCGGCCGATCTGCCAATCATTTGGAAACAGCGGGCCGCAGAACGATTCGATGAACTGCGATCCCGACCAGAGCCCGGCAATCGGCACCGCCATCTCCAATTGAAGCCGGGTGCCATTCTGGCCCTCTGCATGGAGCCGATGTTCGAGACGGTCTTGGTCCGCAACGAACAGGCCGCGCGAGATGCCTTTGGAATCAAACGAATCCCGAGCGATTGGCCGGTCGCCGCATGGAGAGTGCCTGACGATCGGCGACCAGACACGAACATTCTTGTTCCCACAATCAATGCCGTCCGCAACGTGCGACCGAAGCCGAAGTGTGTGAAGCAAGTACCGGGCGATTTTCGCAGCAACAAAGATGGCTGGGGTGAATACCTTCTGAAGCGACTGCTCGCCGATCCCAAGGCCAAGTCGCAAATTCTGTCAACGAACATGATCGAACGACTCCGCGACATCGTTCCAAAACGGAAGTCAAACTGAAATTAGCGACCATTGCCAAATTGGGGATTCCGTCCCCGCTTCCACAATCGCGGAAAACACAGGACGGTGACTCGTCGATCAACCTAACAACCACTCGGCGACGAGGACGGCTCGATCAAGCTCACGGGTTCGGTTGGAGGTACGGCACGAGGCTCATCATGGTCTTGAACTGGCCAGTCAGTGCGGGGTTCGGGTCACATTGCGATTGAGGATTGCCTCAAGATCGCGCAAATGCGTTTCGGTGAAGTTCACAGTCACGTCGTTTTTCGCGAGCACAATTTCCAGCGTTAGGCCCGGCATGTTGTCGAAGAGTTGCCGCATGTTGGTCTCGGAATCGTTGGCGTACTTAAACATTGCGGCGTGATTGCGGCACAAGGCGAGATAGTTTTGATACTGCCAGCGTTGTTCGTCGTCTTTCCCCCAAAACTCTCGTGCCACGAAATGAGACGTCTCTGGTCTGTCTGGCGGCTGGTAAACGAACAGGTTGGATCGCTCCCAGCAAATCTGACAGAACATCTTTCCGTCTCGCATGTATTGTTGCCGCAGGTATTCCTTGGCTTTCTCTCTGACCTCACGGAGTCCAACCGATTCGGCACGAAGACGCTTTTCCGATTCACGCTTGGGAGCAAAATCGGCGTCCTCCGCCACATGTGCCGCACGTCGTTCGCGATTCTGTGGGGAGTTCTCTGGCAAGCTGCATCGCTGCTGTGCGGCGACGAATTGCTTGAGTGCCTGTTTGAGTGCGTCAGGAGTCGAAAATGATTTTGAGAGTTCGGCTAACAGTTCTCCGGTATCCGGTGGAAACCCAAGTCTGTTCGCGGCGTCTCTTCGCTGCTGACGCAACTCGTCATTCCGCGCGGCCTCTTGATTGTCGCCTTCTGTGTCCTGTTTTCGCTTATCGCCAAACCCGATGTCTCGCAGCCAGTCGTAACCCGCGTCGTAGTGAAAACCCGGAGGTAACTTGATTCGTGATGCCGCTGTTGGAACCACAAATCCAATTACAATGCGAATTTGCTGTGCCGCGTATTCAACATCGTGCCGGCAATGGGGCGGGAAGCGGTCACGTCGAAGTTACGGTTGCGGAGTTGCCAAACCAACGGACTAAGCAAGAACCATGTCGCGGGGAGCGGATCGTTTGAGGAATTTCTTGACGTGTGGCTCCGGTGCGGAGATTCGATCAAAGACCGAGACCTTACAGGGTGCCAGCATCTCGACACCCAGAAGGTTTCCAGCGTTGTCGTAGTCGGCGAAGAGATTGCCGTTCTCGAATTCTCTGGTTTCGGCGGTCTTCCCTTTCCGCACGCGGAAATAGGCGGCTTGAACTTCTCCCGTTTGGTGGTCCACTTCAATGGACACACCAAAGCTGATGCTCGATTTCATTTTCCCACCTGCTTTCCGTGTAGGACGATCACCGTGACGACCATGATCGTCGTGCCGATGGAAACATACACCACATCCACGGCTTCTGTGGAGCTACGATTTTTTCGCACTGTTGCCGACCCGGCTGTGTCGGCAGACCGGATTTGGTTGGTTTCCGGATCGCGTCCAAGACTTCCTTTTTGGTGACGCGCCGTTGAGTCATCCGGTCCAGCGCGTGTCGGCAGAACGCGACTTCAGAATGCCCTGCAATCTTGGCCGAAATAACCTTGCCCGGCAGACTTCGACGAAATCGAATCGACGATGACTGCCACTCTTCGGGTTGAGGCTTGTCCATTCGGTCATACTTTTCGACGGACGCGCGACCGGACCACCGACACCACGGGCATTCAGAAACGTCCTCGTTCGTCACCAATCTCAACTTGTCGGACGCCAAACCGCAACTCTGCGAACGAGTGTGACCCGATCAACATTGCAATGTTCGTGTCTGCGCTTCGAAAACGCTGTCAGGCAAATAGTTGAGACTTCGACGCGGACCGCGTTGTGATGTTTCCCGGTTCGTGACTGTCCGCGACTTTGCCGTTGGCGTTACGATCACCGCTGAAGTTCTCGTGTGGGCTCATGGAGGAGGAAAGCCATGCGATGGACCAAGTTGTTCGCGTTGATCCAAGCGCGTGTCGGGCGGCGGAAGTGTCCGCGCCGCTGATCCGCACGTCGCCGAAGGACGCGGTCCGCCTCTGGCGGATCGGCCGCTGCGGAGTCGCCCGAATCCCGCTGTCTTGTCGCTGCTGGCGGCCTTGATTCGAGCTTCGGTGTTTGCAGGGCAGTGTCACGCAGACGTTGGCAAACGTGCGGGAGAACTGTGGTCAGACGAAGCGGCGGGGTCGACGAATTCAGTTGCGTCCCCTTTTGGTGGGCCTACTTGCCATTCTTGGCCGCCGTCTTGAGCGACAAACGCGCTTTGGCTTGGACCAAATTCAACAAGCTCCCAGCGCGCACGTATCGCTCCAAAGTTTCGCGGTCAGCCGCGGTGATCGTTCCGCGCTGATTGCGTTGCGCGAGTTGAGTGATGCGTTTGGCAGTACGGCTGGAGAACTTGCACCGCAAAACGGACTGCGCGACGTCAGGTGGCAAATCCCCTTCGTCGGCGGCGAGGACTTCGGCCAGAATGTCCGATTCAGAAATGGCGGCGGTGGCTGGCATGGCGGAAGCGTGTTCTCGCGATCGGCTAGTTCTTGATGGCTCGTTCAGAGCGATTCTACGCGCGTCCCCCGGCTGGCCTCAAGCCGGGTGTCCCACCGGTGGGCAGGTTTGTGGTCTCAGGTCACCAATCCGTTTGTGTTTTGGCAATCGTCAGGCGAGACGTATTGCATGAATCCTTCGACGAGTCGCGGTCGCTGCTCCTGAGGTTCGTGAACAAACGGCCGGCGCATTTCTCAATGCTATCGCACGGATTGTCATGGATGTCATTTCCGCTCCGGCAAAAATGCCAATCAGTTGAGCAGCGTTTTCGAGACCGCTCGTGGACTAAA
>CAYSHJ010000807.1:0-5032 GCA_964430385.1 uncultured Planctomycetaceae bacterium | reverse complement strand
TTTCAGCCAATCCAAGAACTTATCGTCCGCGAGATACGGCGAAAGATCCTCAAACGTCAGAAAGTACGGACGCAGATCGGGAACTTCGTGCGGCAGCGCTGACGATGACCCGACAGTCTGGCGGACGCACGGACTCAGGGCGCCGATTTGCGAGTCAATCAATTTCAGGATTTCCAAGATCCGTCGACTCACATTGGTTCGTTGCCGGCGGGGTCGCGGTGAATCGGCACGCCGATCATGCCACCGTCGAAGACAATCGTGTCGTTTACAAGGCCTTGAAAGACATATTCAGCCATGCGGTTCCGGCGAAGCTTTGTCAATTTGGCGATCAGCACCAGTCGACAGTTGGGAAACACGGGTGCTCGGAAGCGAACGTCGTTCATGCCGCCGAAGCCGAGAAAGTCTCCACCGAGGAGCTTATACTTGCGGGCCAAAAAGCCGGCGAGTTGTGCCGCACATTCGCACAACACCACGCCGGGCATCAGCGGGAATTCGGGCATGTGACCTCGAAACCAGAATTCGTGGTCGGTGATGTCTTTGTACCCGACGATGAGATGCTGCGTCAGATCGACATGCACAATCGCCGTCAACTGTTCCATCTCGAACCGCTGCGGGTTGACGCCGCGGATTTCCTCGATCTCGAACAGCGGATGCTCGAAGTCGAACTGCGAAAGATCGCACAACGGCTGGGCCATGTGAGTAATGCTTCGTGAGGATCAGTCTTCGAGAAGACTGCGAATCTGAGTCAGCTCGGTCAGCAGCCGATCGGGACGAACGTCTGGTTGTTTCAGCTCTTCCGGCGTCGCCTGCACGCTCCGCTTGTCTCCGACGAAAAGGACCGTGCGGAATCCGATCTGCTTGGCGATCGCCAAATCGTCGCGCAGGCGGCAACTAACATACAATACCTCTGACGGCGCCAGGCCGAGCCGTCCGAATGCCTCTGCGGCGGTCTCGAACAACCTGCGCGACGGCTTGCGAATGCCAAGGTCATAGGACAACACCACGCAGCCCGGTGTGAACAATTGGCCGAGCGGCGTCAGTCTAGTTTGCTCCTGAAACGCTCGCAACAACTGCACCAGCGTGAACGACTGCCCATCCGCCAGCAGTCCTTGAGCGAAGCCCGCTTCGGCGACGGCCGCCACGACCTTCGCCGCGTTATCCATCGCGGCCACACCCTGCAATACGGCATGAAAGAAGTACGCCACCTTCTCCGCATACTCGTCGGCGTCGCCGAAAATTTCCTCGTCGTACTGATATTCTTTCTGCTCCAGCCGCGAGATCAGCTTTCGCCACAGCCACCGCGAATCAACCTGAGTGACATCCCCTTTCTTGGCCGCTCCGGTGAGCTGCAACTCCTGAAGCACATCGGTGTACTGAGCCAGCATGTACTCCCAGGGAGCCCCCGGTTTGCGGCTCATGCTCTGCCACATGTTGAATTCGTGGATCGTCTTTTCGAGCGCGACCTGCATGCGGATTTGCTGGTCCGACATCAACAACAATTCGCCGTCGGTGATCCGCAGCAAGGTGCCATAGACGTTCCACGTGACGGCCCTGATTCCTTGTAACGGTTTGACCGACGGCTCGGCCCGCGACGGTACCGCTTCCGGCGCCGCCGGCCACCGCAAATCTTCGCGCCCCGCCAGCCACTCGACATATTCCAGCAACGTCTTCGCCATGAATGCGTCAGTAGCGAGCGAGCGGACTCATCGTCAAGCGAAGACGCAAGCGGTTGAGGCTGCCCCGACAATGCGAAGCCGGCAAGCGGATGCAGGAAACCATTGACGCGAGGCCGACGGGGAAGGGCGTTGCTGGGAGACGACCATTGCTTCGATTAGCCTATTGCCCGACGGCGAAAGGCAAGCCCACGACCGCATCTCGATAATGACCGAAAAAACACTCCACATTCTGGACGAGTTACGTCGCTGGTGTCCCGGCGCTGTCGAAGGTTTGTTGATTGGTCCAAATCGCGAGCCAGCAAGCAAGACCACGCCACCGACAAGTCGCTCACAGCCGGATGGGGAGGCGTATTGCCAGCGGCTAGCGACGTCGCATTACGAGAACTTCCCACTGATCGCTCGACTGCTGCCGTGCGAACTGCGACAGCCGTTCTTCAATGTTTATGCCTACTGCCGCTGGTCGGATGACCTTGGCGACGAGGTCGGTGATGTGAACTTGTCGACCCGACTCCTCGCTTGGTGGCGCGGCGAGTTGCAGCGCTGTTGGGACGGCGGTGAGATGACTCATCCCGTGTTCGTGGCGTTGCAACGGACGGCACAAGAGTTCGCGTTGCCGCGCGAGCCGTTTGAGGATCTACTGACGGCATTCGAGCAGGACCAGCGAGTCACCGAGTACCAAACCTTCGACGAACTGTTGGGTTATTGCCGGAACAGCGCGAACCCCGTCGGACGGATCGTGCTGCGGCTGTGCGGTTGCGACGATGAGCAGTCCGTCGCGCTGTCGGACTCGGTCTGCAGCGGCCTGCAACTAGCGAACTTCTGGCAAGATGTCGCGCGCGACGCAGACATCGGTCGAACCTACCTGCCGCGCGAGGATCGAGAGCGTTTCGGATACTCGGCGGATGACTTGCAACAGCGCGTCACGAATAACGCATTTCTCGAACTGATGCGGTTCGAAGTCGCTCGGGCGCACGAGTACCTGCTGGACGTGAACGAGTTGTCTTCGCGAATTCCCGGTCGGATGCAGATAGTGGTCGAGCTGTTCGGTGAAGGCGGCTTGAAGATCTGCGACAAGATCGAAGCGCTCGGCTTCCGCGTGTGGGAGCGACGGCCGGTCGTGAATAAATGGGATGCCGTCAGGTTGTTGCTGAAGTGTTTTGTCCGCGCCGTCGCACGTTCGCGCTTAAGGAATTTCGGAGCAAAGGACTCTGGCGGCACGGCTCAGCGGGATCGGGAGATCCCTTCCTTAAAGGGGGGGAAAGCCGCCACCAAATGACGAATGACGAAAGTTCCAATGCCGCATGAAGTCAGAATGACGAATGACAATGCGCCGTGTCCAACATCGAATGCTGCTGGCAGCGCTTTATTCGTCATTCGAACTTCGTCATTCTTTCGTCGTCATTGGGTACTTCGTCATTCGTCATTCTCGGAGGTCGTCGCATGAGCCGCACCGCGTTAGACGACTGCTACGACTCGTGTGAACGGCTGACCAAGCGGACGGCCGGGAATTTTTTTTATTCGTTTCGCGGCTTGCCGGCTCCGCAGTATCGAGCGATGTGCGCGTTGTATGCCTTCATGCGCGTGACGGACGACTGGGGCGACGATTCGTGCCGCGCGCCGGCCGAACGGCTCGCCGGTTTGGACGCTTGGCAGCAATCGCTGCTCGCCGTCTTGCAGCCCGATTGGACGATGTCTGCGACGGCCGACTGGTCGGAGGCGGCGCGCGACGTGTTACCCGCGATGCGCGACGTCACCTCGCAATACGCGATTCCTCACAAGTATCTCTTGGCCGTTCTGGAAGGCGTTCGCTCTGACCTTCGGGTTCCGCAGTCCTCCTCGTCGCCGACGTGCCGCTTTGCCACATTCGCCCAACTGGCCGAGTACTGCTATCAGGTGGCCGGAGCCGTGGGCCTGTGCTGCATCCACATTTGGGGCTTTCACGGCGACGAGTCAATCTCGCGAGCGATCGACTGCGGCACGGCGTTTCAACTGACGAACATCCTCCGCGACGTGGGCGAGGACATTCAGTCCGGCCGCGTGTACCTGCCAACGGAAGATTTGCAGCGGTTTCAGGTCTCGGTCGACGACCTGTCCGCTCGTCGATGCGACGTCCGCTTTCGCGCGTTGATGGAGTATGAAGTCGAGCGCGCCAAGACGTTTTACGCCTCGGCAGAACAACTCATGTCGTGTTTGGAACCTCGCGGCCGGCCGATCTTGCGGGCGATGCTGCAACTTTACGGAGGCTTGTTACAGGAAATGAAACGTCGCAAGTTCGACGTATTTGCGAGTCAGGTATCGCTGCCTCGTTGGCGCAAGCTGTGGATCGCCGCCGATGCTCTGATTCATCAGCGGCTGCTGACGGTGACTTCCTAACGCCAAACTGTGCATCACGTCGCGAACGAAAACGCCTCCTGCCCTATTAAGAGTCTTCGTTTGTATTTTATGCGCGCCATGCGCGCAATACGTAGCCGAGTCGCTCCGCGAATCGGATTGAATCGGCGTCGCGGAGCGACGCCACTACGTTGCGGGCGAAGCCCGCGTTAAGTAATTGTAGATCGGTCACTTGGTCACATGATGCAGTTCGTTGAGCAACAGAGCAGCCTCGGCGCGCACGACCGTGTCACGCGAAAAGAACTTGACGCGAACCAACGCTGGTTCGGCGAGCCGTCCCATCGCCAACAAGGCCGGTGGCAACGTCACTCCCGGCTGTTGGTTGTCGTTGTTCGCTGATTGTTGCCCTTGAGTCGCCGCCGGCCGCTTCGCGTCGCGAGTCCGTCGGACGTGAACCAACGCGGAATCGGTTTCGCGAGCAAAGACGTAATGATTGTGGCTGTCGCTGTCCGGCAGCAAAGATCGCAGTACACGGGCTTGAACCGGGTCGCTCAGTTCCGGCGTGGTGACCTGCGTGCGCAGGTGCCTGGTGGGAATCAGCGTGACCTGGCCCCAATCCAATTCCGAATTGCCGACCGACGCTCGTTTCTTCCAATTGAATTCGGGTTTCATCGCCGCGACGGGGGAGTAAAACTCGGTGAGCAGCCCTGTTGGGAAGCCGACTTTGACGCGAACGTCCCGTTCGCGGTCCGTGTAAAAATAGGTCGTGAGAGAATCACTTGTGAACAGCGACCTGTTTTCAAGCCGGAGGCTTGGCAGCCATTAGCCGGAGGCTGAGCGAAGCGACGCCTCCGGTACAAAGATTCTCAGGGATTCGACCCCAATGGGCAACGCCGTTAACCATTTTCATGAGGCGAGTGCAAGGTATTGTTTGAGCAGGAGTTTGTGTCGTCGGCTGGCGGTGACGATGACCGGCTTGCCGGCGGCGGGTTTGTCTTTGTTATCGGGTCGATAGCGGGACTTCT
>CAYSHJ010000806.1:0-4233 GCA_964430385.1 uncultured Planctomycetaceae bacterium | reverse complement strand
GGTGGTCAGTTGATGGGAGCTGTTCCGGAGCAATTCGGACCGGCCGCGCTGAAGTTGGTCGAGGCGGGATTTGACGTCATCGACATCAATTTCGGTTGTCCCGTGAAGAAAGTGCTCGGTCGTTGCCGAGGCGGCTTCTTGCTGAGTCAGCCGCAAACCGCGCTCGAAATCGTCAGCCGAGTTCGCGAGACCGTGCCGCCGCATGTTCCCGTGACCGTGAAGATGCGACGCGCGATTGATGACACGGCCGCGAGTCGCGACAAGTTCTTCACAATCTTCGACGGCGCGTTCGAGCGTGGTGTCGCGGCGATCACCGTGCATGGCCGCACGGTCGAGCAGCGGTACAACGGCCCGAGCAGTTGGGACATTCTCCGCGAGATCAAGCAACATGCCGGCAGCCGAGTCGTGCTCGGCAGCGGCGATGCGTTCACGGCCGAAGCGTGCCTAGAGATGATGCGACACACCGGCGTCGACGGCGTGACGGCTGCACGCGGTGCTATCGGCAATCCGTGGATTTTTCGCGAAGCCCGCGCACTCGCCGCCGGACTGCCGCTCCCCGAGCCGCCGACTCTGTACGAGCAACGGGAAATCCTGCGCGAACACTTTCATCTGGCGATGCAGGTCTACGACGAGAAGCACGCGGCGATCATGCTCCGCAAGTTCGGGATCAAGTATTCAGAACTGCATCCGCGGTTTTTGGAACTCCGCGAAGCCTTCGTCCACGTCAGCAGCCTCGCCGAATGGGACGCCGTGCTCACCCAGTGGTATCACGACGACCTCCCTGGCTGCCGCCGAGTCATTGATGAAGATTCGCCGATCCTGTCGGAAACGTGTGAAGCGTAGGTCAGCCTCTCCGAGGCTGACCACTTCCCCGTCATCACCGGTGATACCTGATTCGAGATTTTTAAGTGGAAAATGGCGAGCCTCAGAGAGGCTTGCCTACGTCGGCTCCAGTTCTTGCCGCCGCAGTTCCTGCAACCGTGCATGGCCGCCGCAGTGTTCAAGGTACTCGCTGAAGTCGCGACAACCGAAAAGGTACTGATCGAGAAACGGCAGGTATGTTGTCACGTCTTCTTCGACGGTCAGCCACTGCCGCAGGTGCTCTTCGTCGGAATAGTATTCGTAGGGCATGTTGCCAGGGAAGCTGCCGAATGGGACTTCGCAGACGGCATCGACACAGAAGAACGGGATCACCGTCGCCGTCGGGTCACGGCGGATTTCGTCGTTTGAGACGAGCCGCTCGCAACTGAGGATCAGTCGCTTCGACGCCCGCGCCAGTTCGACATCGGCGACCGACGTCCCGCGAATCCGCGCATTGCCGAAGCAATCCGCCTCATGCACGTGAATCACGGCCACGTCGGGCCACAAGGCCGGGATCGCGACATACGAGGCTCCTGTGAACGGGCAGAGGATCTGCTTCGCCGCGCTGTGCCGAAACGTGTCGGTCCCGGCGATGCTTCGCGCGGGCAAGAACGATACGCCCATCGCCGCCGCTTGGAACCGCAGCGCGAGTGTGTAGTTCGTCCACTCGCAGAGTTCAACCTCGCCGCTCTCGACAACGCGCCGCGCGTGCGGCGACAAACCGCGAGCCTCCAAGCCGATGATATACGCGACGTCGACGCGCTTCAGCAGTTGACCTCGGCCCGTTTGATTCCCAGCCGCGAGAATCTGAAAGTCATGCGTCGACGTGTGCCCGGCGAAGCTGAGATTCTGCTTTCGCTGCCGCACAATCTCGTGCAACAACGCCGTGGCGATGCGATCGGCTCCGAAGCCGCCTGACGCGAGATAATCGCCATCCTGAACAAATCGCCGAATCGCCTCCGGCACGGACATGACTTTGTCAATGAGCCGCTTCGGCTTGATGCGGAAGAACTGTCGCGCGACATCCGGATCCGGATTTGTGAACAGCGGGCCGTGGGCCGAGTCGGTCGTGGCTTTGGATTCCAAACGTTCATTCCTCCGGCTTCGCGAGGAACCGATAGCCGGTCCCGCGTACGGACAAGATGTGACACGGCGCCGACGGATTCGGCTCGATGAACTTTCGCAGTCGGAGCACAAAGTTGTCGATCGTCCGCGTCGTCACGTTCGAGTCGCTGCCCCAGACGTCGTCCAAGATTCGTAGTCGCGAGAGCACCTTGCCGTTGTTCTCCAAGAAGTACCGCAGCAGTTGCACTTCCATCGTGGTGAGGTCGTGAGTCTGCCCGCGCACCGCAAGCTGGAAACGGCTGAAGTCGACCTTTACGTCGCCGAACTCGCGCACGTCAGATTCGGTTTCGCGCGGAGTGGCCGGCGGCGGTGAGCCAGCGTCGATGGGATGCCGCTCCGCCAGGTTGCGGACTCGGCTGAGCAGTTCCGGCAGCGCGAACGGCTTGCTCATGTATTGATCGCAGCCGGCGTCGAAACCTCGTGCGCGATCCTCGCTCAGCGTGCGGGCACTCAGCACCAAGATCGGCACTTGCTTGTCAAGTTGTCTGATCTCACGGCAAATCTCATAGCCGCTCATCCCCGGCAACATCAGGTCCAGAATGACGAGCTGAAATCGCGGCTCGGCATTGCGAAAGGCTTCCAGCGCCGTGGGACCGTCACCGGCGACAATGGCGTCGTAACCCTCTTGCTCGAAGTTGAACTTCAAGCCGAGCGCCAACGCCGTTTCGTCTTCGACAATCAAAATCCGCATATTTGCCTCATTGCCTCAAGCCGCCGGGGCTGACTCCGAACGTACCGCTCCCGAAGAAGCCACTTCCAACGTCTCGCCGACAATCGCGCGCCCCGGCAATTCGACCTCGAACACGCTCCCTGGTTCCGGCTCGTGGTCGAGCACTCGCACTTTGCCTTTCACCAATCCGACCAACGTTCGCACGATGTACAGCCCCACACCCGTTCCCTTTTGCCGACGTTCCAGCTCGCTGCCGCCACGATAAAAGATTTTGAAGATTTTTCCTCGTAAAAGCGGCGGCACACCCTCGCCGTTGTCTGTGATCCGCGTGACCACTCGCCCACGACTGGTGACGTGCACCGAGACACCGACGCGCGGCTCGGTGGCTCCGTACTTGATGGCGTTGTCGATCAGGTTGCCGAAGATCATTTCCAGTGGTAATCGGCGCGCGTGAATCACCGCCGGCTCGATCTCAAATTCGAACACGTCGGCGAGTTGCCGCTTGTGATGCCGACACGCCGCCTCCGCGCAGCGGCGCAACAACGGTTCGAGCTCGATGTCCTCCGGCTCGGCCTCTTGCCCGATCGCATCCAGCCGCGCGACTTCGAGCAGTTGATTGATCAGGTGATCCAAGCGGACAAGCTCCGAATCCATCACGTTGTAGAACTCTTCCTGCTGCCGAGAATCAAGATGCCGCATCCGCAACGTGTCGAGATACAGCCGCAGCGACGCGATCGGCGTTTTCAGTTCGTGAGTGACGCTGTCGACAAAGTTTGCCTGCCGCTGATTCAACCGCACTTCTTTGATGGTCAAAAACAGATAAAACCCCGAGACGACCAGGATCAACGCGAACGCGACCGTGCCGATCGTCAGCGCGCCCCACTCATTCATGTAGGACAGCAATACGATCCAACAGACCATCAGCACGACGTTGAGCCCCATTAACAGGACGCTCAACGTAATCGGCAGATGCAGTGATCGGCGTTTGCGGAGGGAAGACATCGGGAATGGTTCAGGATCGGCAAGGACGAATTAGCAAAGTCCAATGACGAATGACGAAATATCCAATGACGAAGGAATTTTCGTCATTCGTCATTCGTCCGACGCACGGGCGTGCCGCACAGTCTGTCGATTGCCAGCCGGAAAATCACCCACAACGCCGATACCGACTCTTTCCAATTGATCTTTGACACCCCGAAGCGGCGATCCTCAAACACGATCGGCGTCTCCTCGAATGAGCATCCGACGACTCGGCAGCGGTACAGCAGCTCCTCCTGAAAAGCGTATCCTTTCGCGCGGATGCGACTCCAATCAATCTCCGCCAGCTTGGGAACTCGATAGCACCGAAAGCTGCCACTGTTGTCGCGAGTCCCCAATCCAAGCACCAGCCGCGCGTACACGTTAATGCCACGACTCATGAAGTGCCGCCACCAATTCCAGCCGACGACTCCACCGCCTTGGACGTACCGCGAACCAATCGCCACATCCACACGCGTCAAACACGCCCGCAACGCCGGCAGATGCCGAGGATGATGGCTGAAGTCGGCGTCCGTGTTCAGCACCTGGCCGTAACCGTG
>CAYSHJ010000805.1:0-7606 GCA_964430385.1 uncultured Planctomycetaceae bacterium | reverse complement strand
GGCTTGCCCGGATGGTGAATCTGATGGTTGGCTAGCGCCGGCGGCACTTTCGTTGAGTGCCCTGTTTTTCTGCGGTTCGCCGCCTCCGGCGGCGAACCGCAGAAAAACAGGGGTCGGGAGCGTGACGTTCATCGCTAGCTCTCCATCGTCTTCCCCATCCGGACAAGCCGGATGGGGCCGAATCAAAAACAGCGCAAGTTCAAAAAGCGCAAGCGAAGGAAAAGCCATTGCCCACCTTCGCTTGCGCTTCAGGCTTCAATTCCGCGGTGCGCTAGACGGGTTAAGTCCGTTGCCGCGAGTTTAATCGTCAATTCCTCTTGTAGACCGTCGGGACAAAGATCGCCGCCAGGTTCGCATGACAGCGGCGAGGCATCGCTGTACTCACCGTCAAATGAAAAACCGGCCGAGGAATCCTCCTCGACCGGTTCCGTGACCGACGACCACATCAGACAAGCGCAGACAAGCGTCTGTGGGGCGAAGCTAGTCCTGGTAGTCGACTTCGATGGAGTCCTTTTTGACTCGGATATCGACGGCGTACCTGCCGTAGTCATACCTGACCTTCTTGCCGTCCTTGCTGCACTTGATGATCGGCGGGCAGCAGGACTCCGGCACGCAAATTTGCACATTGACGCACCGCGGTTTTTCACCACACTTGCACGGATCCGGCTTCCAACACGGATCCTGCACCTGCACGACGATCGGCTTCGTGTTGCAGGCCATCTCATGCTCGTCAACGTATTTCACGCACTGGTACAGATCCTCCGGAGCTCCAGGAACGGCCATAGCCGGGGCGTCCGATACCGGATCTGGCATCGGCGCCGGCGGGGGCTGCGCAGCCAACGCCGTCGACGCGGCCAACGCACCGACAACCAACAGACTCAACAACTTCTTCATTCTCGCTCTCCTTGTTGATGGACACCCAAGTCCCAGCCGACGGTTCACAGCAACATCAGCCACTGAAACATACTCCACCGCTGGCGGGACGAGGCACCTAATAGACCAAATTGTGTTCGGCAGTTGACCGCCTTGACCGAGCTTGGCGATTCCGTCCGTCCTGCCGACGGAGGGAATGATGGAGACCGCTCGCAGCCTACGCAAGCAATCTCATCCGAAAATTTTATCGGATTTCGCCACACTCACAAAGCGACGATGATTCACGGGTTGGCAGGACATTGCGTGTTTGTAGGCTGAGCCCCCATAATTCCTCGCGTGAGAATCCGCCGGCGGACCAGCGATCGTTTGCTCAACGTCTCTGCTATCCACGTTATCCACAAATCCGTTGGTTTGACCCTGCTGACAGAAGGACACGTGTCATGAGCCGCTGCTGGGTTCGGTTCTCATCTTCGTTGTGTGGCCTTGTAGTGGCTGGCGGCTTGGTCGCTCCTGCGTTTCTTTTGGGCTTTGTCAGCGGTTGCGGGTCCAGTCGTGGCTCGGGGAATGCTGACACGAGTGCGAAAGAAAGCAAAGCCAAGAACAACTCCCAGCGCCGAACAGAGACACATCAAACGGCCGTTGCAGCAAACGGTCAGAAAATGATCGATGGCATTCCGTATGACGTGTTTTTCGACAAGCCGCTCGTCATCGCCGCGAACACACAGACTGGTGAGGCGAGCAACTCCAAAACATCGACGGTTGCGGCCAACACGTCGACTCCAACAACAGATGCCTCAGCGACCACAAGTGGCACGACTGGCACGACGAAAGATCCGCCGCAAGCAACCGCTGCGGCGGGAGATGACGGGCTTTCGCTGAAGGAACTCATCGACAAAGACTCTTTGGCCAACGAGGTCAAGAACGTCCGCAACTATCTCGCGGGAAAGGCCGCCTCGGTCGCGACGTACAACGCGAGTTACTTGGAGATTGCTCCCGAAGCCGCCACGTTGTCGGTGCTCGCAGTGGCGGTGTCACGTTACCCCGAAGATTTTTCGTGGAAGAAGAACGCCAAGTATGTCCGCGATCTCGCGGCACAGATTGCGGAACTAACGTCTTCGGACAAAGCCAAGAACAAGAACACGTTTGATGCCGTGGCCGCCGCGTTCGAGAAGATTGACGAAATCTTGAAAGGCTCGTCGCCTGCCGGGCTGCCGGACTCACCGGACGACAAGGATTATGGAGAAGCGATCAGCAACCTGGTTTTTCTGATGAAGCGGATTAAGAACTCGGAAATCATCCTCAAGACAAGCGTCAACAATGAAGTGGCTTTGAAGAAAGAGGCCGACAAAGTCGCTCAAGAAGGAGCCGTGCTGGCCTTCCTGGGAGGCATCATTACGACTCCCGGTTTTGGCTGGGGCGGCGACGCGGAATTCGCGAAGGCCGCGCAGCCGCTTCGCGCGGCGGGACGACAACTCGTGGAGGCCGCGAAGTCCGGAAACTACCCGATGTTCGACGAGGCGATGGGCCGCATCGCGAAATCCTGCACCGAATGCCATACTAAGTTCAAACCTTAGGCGAACATCTTCCGGTGGATCATTCGCTTGCGGCTTGCAAAAACAAGACTGATTGAGGGAAGGCTCATGCCGCGAATTCAATGGTGGATCATCTGTTTATTTGCCACAGTCGTCGCTGGTGTGCCGGCATCAGCCGAAGTGATCGAGCTGACGAACGGTAACCGCATCGAAGGCGAGATCCTGAAGGATGGGGCCGAGGTGGTCGTCATCGATATCGGTGTCGAGATCCTCAAGATTCCCGCTGACCGCATCAAATCCCGATCCGCGAGCTTCGACAAAGACAAAACGTCGCAAGTGGCGAAGATCAAACGCGGAGACCTCTACACCGAAGCTCGTCTGCCGGTGAAGAACGTCAAAGAACTGGCCAACGAATACGGCGATGGCGTGGTGCTCATTCAAACGCCCAGTGGCCTGGGCTCGGGATTCATCGTGACTCCGCGCGGCCATTGCGTGACGAATTACCACGTCATCGAACGCGAGACTCGGATCGCCGTGACGCTGTTTCATCGCGACGCCAAAGGCGGCTTTGCACGGCGACGGTCGGATGAAGTCAAAATCGTGGCCATGAATCCGTTTCTCGATTTGGCCTTGATTCAGATTCCCGAGCAAAAAGATTTGCCCTTCAAACCGGTCATGTTGTCTGAAGCCGATGACCAAAAGGAAGGGGAAGAGGTCTTCGCGATTGGGAACCCCTTGGGGCTGGAGCGTTCCGTTTCCAAAGGCATCATCAGTACACGCAACCGCAACCGTGAAGGGCTGACCTATATTCAGACAACGACGCAAATCAATCCGGGCAACAGCGGCGGGCCGCTATTCAACGCGCGAGGTGAAGTGGTTGGTGTCACGAACATGAAAGTCCTGTTTGGCGAGGGGCTTGGATTCGCGATCCCGGTGGCGTATGTGAAACACTTCCTGGATAACCACGATGCGTTCGCGTTCGATAGAAATAATCCCAACGCTGGCTATCGTTATTTGGAAGCCCCGCGTCGAAAGACGGCGAAATCCCCAACTCCCTGAAGAAATGAGCGTTATCATCCGACGAAGACGTCCCGGACCGTGGTCTGCAGGCTTCGAGTTCGTGATTGCTCAAGAGACCCGATAGCATCTGCCCCTGGCGACTGGTATCATGGAGGAATCTTGGACTTCCGCACGCAGTAAGGTCGTCATGAATCAAAAGAAGCCCGATCCGATGTACTCACTTCCTCTCCGCAAAGTTTGCCCTGTTTGCGGCCAAGTGTCATATTCGTCGGCCGGGATTCATCCGCAGTGCGCTGAGTCGCAAGCTGATGCGAAGCGACTGAAAAAGGCCAAGACCAAGAAGATTGACAAGTCCGTGGCAATGGATGCGACGCCGTCCGCCTGGCGGAAACCTTGTCCGAAATGCGGCACTCACGTCCATGTGCGAAAGTCCATTTGCGACTGCGGCTACAAATTCGTCACGCAAAAGACGAAGTCTGGCGCGGGCAGCGACATCTAGCCCGAATGTTTGACGTCAGTCGGTGCGGCCGAAAACAGGTCGAGCAAAATGCGACAGGTGTAGCAGAGTGCCACATTGGCTTTCCTTCTGACTCGATGTCTCGTCCGCCTTTCACAGGTCGCATCGCAAGTCATGACAATATGTTGTGCGTCTTGAAAAAAATAACCTGTGATTGGCACTCGCTCTGCTCTACACGACGCTTGCCGTGGTGGCAGGCGTTGGCCCGCAACTGCAAACTCGGTGAACTTGAAGGCGCTGTGAGTGACTTGTGGTTGCTCACAGCGTTTTCTGTTTCTAGGGTATTGGCCTGAAAGGGAGTCCGGGCTTGCGCCGGTCTTCGAGTGTCGCTTGATACGGAGACCGGCTCTCGTGGAGTGGTGACTCCGTCCGAAAGCCCACTCAAGACGTGACTCCTGGCTCAGGAGCCGTCATGCCCAAGACCACGACCTTCCCATCAGAATCCCCATCCCGACCCAGTCGCGTCCGCCATCTCATCGTCGCACTGGCCACGGCGATGTCGGTACTGTTGTACCTCGACCGCTTCTGTGTGTCATTCGCCGCGGACTACATCCGCGAAGACTTGGGGCTGACGCAGACGCACATGAGTTGGTTTCTGAGCGTCTTCTTTTGGTCCTACGCACTGGCTCAGGTTCCGTCGGGCTGGCTGAGTGACCGCCACGGCGCTCGACTGATGCTGACACTTTACGTGGTGGCTTGGTCGCTGTTCACGGCTCAGGTCGGAATCGTGTCTGGGTTCGTGATGTTATTGCTCGCGAGGCTCGGTTGCGGATTGGGTCAAGCCGGCGCCTATCCGACCGCCGGTGGAGTCGTGAGTCGTTGGGTTCCGATCTCACGGCGAGGTGCCGCCAGCGCGTGGGTCGCTCTTGGTGGCCGCATCGGCGGAGCGATCGCGCCGTTGCTGACCGCGTTCTTGATGGTCGTCTTCGTGCCGGTCGGAACACCGGTCGAGTTCATGGACGCAGACATCTTGGACAAAGCAAAACTCGAAAATCAGTTCTCGGGAGACCTGCCGCAGGGGACAAAGATCAGCGATGCCGCGAAGCAAATCATGACTCACATCGGTTCTGAAGGGACGTTGCTTGCGACGCTCAACGGCGTATTGGACGACGCCGGTTTATTCGACGAAGCCGCATTCGCGAAGGTCAATTTGCCGCGCGAGGCATTGAGTTATGCCGTGCGAAAAAAGACCGGTGAGTCAATTTCACCCGACGAACAGAAGCGATTCAACCGCTTACTGATCGAAGCCGCGTTTCCGGCAGAGATTCGCAAGCTGTACGGTCGCGGCTGGCGGCCCGTGATGATCGTGTATGGCTTGGTGGGCATTCTTGTCGCCGGGGCGATCTGGTGGATTTTTCGCGAGCGGCCTGAGCAGCATCCGTGGGTCAACAACAGCGAGCGGGAATTGATTGAAGCCGGGCGTCCGCCAGGGGCAACACCAATCGGTCGCGCTGGGCGACTGTCGATGTGGCCATTGCTGACCAGTCTTAGCCTGTGGTCAAACTGCGCGTGTCAGTTCGGGACGAATGTGGGTTGGCTGTTCTTGGTGACTTGGCTGTCCCGGTACTTCATCGAAGTCCACAACGTTCCTATCTTAGAACGCGGCGTGATGGTGATGATCCCCAGCTTGGCGGGTATCGGGGGAATGTTCTTGGGAGGCCGCTTGACCGATTGGCTGTTGCCGCGTGTTGGGCTGAAATGGAGTCGCCGTTTGCCACCGACTGTCACTCGATTTTTGGCCGCCATCGGTTATGGGCTGTGCTTGCTGTTCGCGTCGCTGCCTTCCGATTCGCCTTGGAATTCGCCTTGGGCCTTCACGGTGGCATTCTCGATGGTCTACTTCTCGGTCGATTTGGGAACGGCGGCGGTGTGGGCGTATGCGCAGGATGCCGGCGGCAAGAACGTGGGGTCGATTCTCGGATGGGGCAACATGTGGGGCAATTTGGGAGCCGCGATCGCGCCGCCGCTCATTTACAATAGAATCCTGGGTGAAACCCCGACGTTGCACGATTGGAATTCGCTCTTCTGGGTTGGTCTGATCGCGTTCACGTTGTCCGGATGTTGTGCGTGGGGGCTGGACGCCACCAAGCCGGTCTTTCCCAACGAGAGTCCACACCAGGATTGATGTTCGGCCCGATGTCCAGGTGGCGGATGTCGCCAACGCCCGCGAGAGGACAGTGCGGCGAGGCTGCCAAGGTGCTGCCGCCGCCAACTGCAGGTACATTATTTTTCCGCTGATGCCTACCGCCGTCGGCGCCCGCCACCGCGATGATGCTGACGTGACGGCGGAGTTGGCTCAGAGCCACCCGATCCGCGTGGGTCACCTTCGAGACTTTCCAATTCGTCGTCTGGATCAAGGTTTCGGCCGACGAGTTGTGGATTCAGCAGGTACTTGATCGCCTCTTCCCATCTCGGAATCTTCGCGTACGAAACGGTTGCGACTTCCATCTCTTCCTCGTCGACCGGCGCGTTGGCCTCAATCATCGGCGAATCGTTCTCGGCAACTTCGTCGTCGATCGATGTCTCGCTCCTGGCCACAGGACTTTCTTCGCTCCTATTGACCGAAGGCTCAGGACGTCGCCGGCGACGGCGGGGGCGGCGACCGAGCCGTTCGGAAGTCTTCTCACCCGACACGTTACCAGGAATTGCATTCGATTCAGTATTGTCACTGAGCTCATCGTCGAGCGAACTGTCGGCATCCATCGCGGACGGCACCAAGTCCGTGTCCGAGCCGGCTTCGCCGAGGACTTCGTGGATGTCAAACATCGTTCCTTCGCCGCCATCAGGGCTGGGTGACCTGTCAGATGGTCCACGGCGTCGCCGACGCCGACGCCGACGCGGGCGCAGTCCTTCGCCATGATCGTCCACGGCGACGACGTCCGACGTGTCGTCAAATGTCTGATCGGACTCTCCCGCCAGATCAGCGGCCGGGAGTCCGGTTGCCTCCGAGATTTCGCCGGCCGGCGCGAGTCGCACATCCGAATCATCGTCCTCGGACCAAACGCCGTCGGCGTCGGCGGGCTGCTTGGCAACCTGCGCCTTTGACAACACCGCATCGGCACCTTGCGAGCTTTGGGCGAGACCGACATCGCGTGAAGGCACTCGTGTCCGCGACGGAGCAGCGGCGGCACTGCCTTTGACTTGCGAATTTTCCTCGAAGATTCCCGAACCGAAGTCATCTCGATTAGATTCTGTCGGCGGCGGAGGAGCAGGAGCGGCAGCTTTCTTGGCGGCTGGTGCCGGCGGCTCACGGCGACGCTCGTCACTCGAGCGGTCACGCCCGCCGGACGGTCTGCCGCGTTCGCGCGGTCTGTCCGCGGAGCGACTTCTGTCGCCGGACCGGCTTTCCTCGCCCGATTGTGGCCCTGTACTCGATCGACTGCGAGGTGCCGCATCGATCGCCGGGGTTCGCTCTTCAGTGCGAACAGGTTCTTCCAAGCGAGGTCGATCTTCACGGCCGCGCTGATCTGGTCGACGTTCGCCTGGGCGGCCACGATGTTCGGACCGACCACGATCTTGTCGAGGCCCCCGATCACGACCGAATCGCGATCGCTCACCCTCGCCTCGCGGTGAGTCTCCGTCCGGAATCTCTTGCCACTCCCAATTCTCCAGGAGATCCCAGAAGGCGTCTTCGCGTCCTCGCGGTCGACGGCGCGGACGTCCT
>CAYSHJ010000804.1:0-3418 GCA_964430385.1 uncultured Planctomycetaceae bacterium | reverse complement strand
CGAGGAATGTCAGGCGTGATGGCGGTCATGAGAAATCCTTGTGGTCTTATCGAGGAAGTCGATCACGGATGGCAAGCATTATGGTCCTTAAGTCCGAGCCAAGCGATCCAGACTCAAAAAGCCGATTGGGAGATGGGTGGTCCCGTCCGTTGCCAGGTCGGCCAGGACTTCGCCGAGCACGGACGTGAACTTGAAGCCGTGACCGGAGAAGCCGCAACCGAGTGCCACGTTGGGCAATTCCGGATGCCTGTCGACCACGAAGTGCCGGTCGGGCGTGACGGTGTACATACAGACGGAATGCCGAGCCGGCCGCGGGCGGACGCCCGGAAGGCATGATTTGATGAAGTTCGTGATCGGCAAGATGTCGGCGTCGTGGCAGTTGCGATCAACGGCAAGCGGATCATCGACAACCGCACCGCCCGTGTGTTCGGCCACTTTGAGCACTTGGCCGTCAAGCGAGGGGAAACCATAAAAAGCTCGATGCGTGACGGCAGGCTGCGAAGCCTGCTCGACAAATGGCATCTCGAAATAAAACGTCGGCATGCCGGACGCGAGGCCATATTCGGATGCGGTTGCCTCGTGCCAGAAGATCGGTTTGCGGAGCACCTGCAACGGCAGCTTGAGGTCCGACAGCACGGAAGCCGCCCACGCTCCGGCGGTGATGATCAGCGACCCGGCGACGAACTCTTGACTGGCCGTGCGCACGCGGACTTCGCGGCTGGTAGACGACCACTCAATGACGGGATCGTCGAGATGCAATATCGCGCCGTGAGCGACCGCTCGGTCGAGATGCGTGCGCACGCAATCTTCGACTTTCAGGAATCCGGCGTCCGGTTCGAAGACGACATCGAAATCAGACGGCACGCGGAAGCCGGACCAGCGGTGTTGAGCGGCTACCGGCGACAATTCTTCGATCGTCAGGCCGTGTTGTCGCGCGGAGAGCCGCGCACCGGAGATCGCCTCGCCGTTCCCCAGCCCCGCGAGCATCAAGCCGCAACGCCAAAACAATTGACGACGCGACTCGGTTTCGAGATCAGCCCACAAGTCGTACGCGCGGAGCAATAACGGCACGTAGTCGGGATGCTCGAAGTACGCCTTGCGAATAATCCGCGTTTCACCGTGCGAGCTGCCTCGGTCATGAGCCGCTCCGAAACGATCGATACCCAGAACTCGCAAGCCGCGCCGCGCGAGATGGTACAAGGCTCCGCTGCCGAAACCGCCGACTCCCAGCACGATCACGTCAAACAGGTCGGCCATGCCGGATCAGCTCTTTAACAGACTCCGCGTTCCGGAACGAACATGTCATTGCCTTCGCAACGTCGAAGACAGACCGTAATCAAATGGCGCGGCGGATTCTAACTGCCCACGTCGCCGATGCCAGCGCGTTTGCGATTGCGCGCGTGATGTCGTATGACGACCGCCATCGCCGCCGTTTCAACTGTTCAATTGATCAAATTCCCGATGAGTCCTGCGTATGAGCACTGCGCCGCGAGATGATCAGCCGTTATCGCCACGCCGACTGTTTGCGGTGTGCGTGATTTTACTGTCGGCCACGCTGATCAACTACGCCTGCCGGACGACGCTGGCGCAAAACTCGGTCGAGATCAAAGCGGCTTTTCAGACGGACGACGAAGGTTATGGAAAAGTCGAAGGACTGTTTGGATTGGGGTTCGCCTGCGGAGGTCTGCTGTTTGGATTTCTGTCCGACAAGCTGAATGTGCGTTGGCTGTATCCGGCAGTCGTGGTGGCTTGGTCATTGGCCGGCATGGCGGCGGCGTGGGTCGAGAGTCTGACGGCCTTGGCAGTCAGCCGTTTTGTCCTGGGTCTGTTCGAGGCCGGGCATTGGCCCTGTGCGTTGCGAACCACGCAGCGAGTTTTCAAACCGGCTCAACGCACGATGGGTAACAGTTGGCTTCAGAGCGGGGCGTCATTGGGTGCGATCCTCACGCCGCAACTTATCGCAGGCTTGGATCACGTCGATCCGGCGCGATGGCGCCTCTCGTTTGTCCTGACAGGTCTGATGAGTCTGCCGTGGGTCGTGGCGTGGTGGTTGACGCTGCGAGACAGCGACATGCGGCGGCCAGTGATCGCGACTGACGAAGCGGCCGCTGGCGCCGGAGAAGATCGACTGCTACAGGAACGCGCGTCTTGGTGGGAGATCATGCTGTCACGTCGATGGTGGGTGCTGGTCGTCATCACGATTTCGATCAACACGACCTGGCAGTTCATTCGTGTCTGGTTACCCGACACGCTGCGGCAGCAGCACGGATATAGCAAGGAGTTTGCACAGCACTTCACGTCGGCGTACTTCGCCGCGACCTGCGTGGGCAGTATCGGCGCGGGAGCACTCGTGGGTTGGTTGGTGCGCCGTCAGTGGAACGTGCATCGCGCGCGAGTGGTGGTGTTTGCGGGATGCTCGGTGCTCGTGTTCTGGCTCGTGCCGACGGCCTTTTTTACGCCGAGTTGGGTTTATCTGGGGAGTTGGCTGTTGATCGGTGTCGGGGCATTGGGCGTATTTCCGGTGTATTACTCGCTAAACCAAGAGATGTCGGCGTCGCATCAAGGCCGCGTCAGCGGTGTGCTGAGTTTCTTGTCGTGGTTGGTGCAGTTCTTCGTGCATCCGGCGGTGGGAAATGCGTTCAAGACAGACCCGGAAGCTCGACCGTATTTGTTCTCGGCGATCGGCGTGTTGCCGCTGATGGCGTGTGTGATGTTGACGTTGTTGTGGGGGAAACGGAAATCATGAAACGTCGCAAGCGGCGACAACGTGACTCATCCGTGGAGGCGTCTTATGTGTGCGACGTCTGCGGCGAGGAGATCGTCATCCCGGTCGAGCAGCGACATGTGGTGCGAATGCGAATTTACGAATACAAAACCTTCGCGTTGATCGCGAATTGGATAGGATCAAGAAGTCCGCCGAAACCCGGAAAATGAAAACGTAGGGGATGCCATGCGACGGCCAATTCTCGTTGCCCTGTGGTTGCTCTCAGCCGCTGTCTCGGCTGGGGCCGCGGACTCGGAAATTATTCCGCCCGCCAGTCAACGCTTCGCCAGCAAGGACACGACGGAAGTCCCCAGATTCCAGCAGCACGTCGTGCCACTGCTCAGCCGGCTGGGCTGCAATGGCCGCGCGTGTCACGGGTCGTTCCAAGGCCAAGGCGGCTTCCGTCTGTCGCTGTTTGGGTACGACTTCAAGTTGGACTATGACGGGCTGGTCAAGGGCGACAAAGAAAAGGACAAAGAGCCGCGCGTGTTGGTCGAGGAGCCGGAGGAAAGCCTCGCGCTGCTCAAGGCCACGCAGGAAATACCGCATCGCGGCGGCAAGCGGATGGACGCCGACAGTTGGCAATACAACATCTTCCGCAACTGGATCAAAGCCGGTGCGAAGAGCATGGATGAAGACTCGCCGAAGTTTGTG
>CAYSHJ010000803.1:0-5131 GCA_964430385.1 uncultured Planctomycetaceae bacterium | reverse complement strand
CGGCGCGTTTTTCGAGGACCATCGGCTCGTTGGGGCGCTCTCGAAATCGCCTACCCATTGTGATTGTCGAAAATTAGCCCCGTTCTGCACCGAAAAGTGAATCGCCATAACTCCAAGCGCCACCTACGGCAGTGCCATTCGGACCTGACCCCTTTTGGGCCTACTGGTGGAATTGCTTGTAGAGGCGGCTTCCCTCGGCGTACCCGTACTTTATTTGGAGAGCATCCTCGGAAAGCTTGCCGTCGTCGACTGGATCACTTAGACGTTCTTGTAATGACCGAAACTTCTCGTGGAAGAGGAGTTGGAATAATTCACCGGAAAAACGATAGTCGAGCGAATCAAAGGCTTTCGAGTACGCCACTTCTCGTAGCTTTTCCAATTCATTGTCATCGAGGTGGCTCAGATTCCAAAAGGCCGAAGGAAGACAAATTAGATTCCACAAGCAAAGTAACAGAATTGCACATCCGACCATGCCACTAACGACCCAGAAGTTCAAACGCATAAGGCTAAATAATAAACTACAGGCAATAATGGTTGTCGTCCATCCGGGAATGGTGTGTGTTAGAAGCTTGTATTTCAATCCACGCCGCAGCCCGTTCGGAAAGTGACGGCGAAGTGACGCGTCCGTAAAGGCTTTGCATTTCGGACATCTCACCCCGTATGTGACGCGACCAAATTTGCTCGTGATTCGCCGACGTCTAAGTCCCGCGTGAATACGATACCAAAAAATTGCACGACTCTTCGCCACTTCCTGCGCTCTTGAACTATTTCCTGATCTCGCCCAGCCGCGAACCACCACACGCTCCACATGCGTGTATTTATGGCCGCATTTGGTGCAACGTCGTGAAAAACGGTGCAGTTCCCCGAGAGGTGCTGTAGTAGCTGAATAGGTTATTGGCATATTGTATTTCTTTCTCGCGGCGCACGGCGTGGCCAAGGCGCATTGTGTCAGTTGTTCTTTTTTCTGTTTTGGCGATGCGAAGGGATGTCGGTTAACGTTGACCTGACCGGTGTATTGCGAAGTCGGGCAAAGCAAAGCGGACACGTCCATTAGTCAGGTGCGCGATCAAAGGACCTATCAAAGTTAGTCCGCACTTGCGGTGGATTGCGGTTGCGTGTCACGCGAACAACTTCGTCAGCGGTGTGCCGCCGTTGCTGCCTTTGAACGGGCGGCCGGATTGGGAATAGATTTCTTGAATGAGCACAAGGCCCATCGCGTGGGCGATGACACACAAGCGGACAATAAACTCTTGCCGACATGAACTCTAAACCGCCGCGCGGCGATTGGCGAGTGACTCGTCGAAGGGCCTGGCAAGTTCCCGTTTCAGAGCCACGCTACCGGTCGCTGCCGACTTATTGTCCCCGGAGAGTCTGCCGGTCAGCGAGATATTTGTGGCGATCAGCGGCGCAATAAACGCTTCCTGTTCGACGTCAGCACGATCACCGGCCAGGGACTGATCGTGGCGAGTTGCCGAGCTTCATCCGTTGTCGGCACGAACACTCGCAGGGCATCGGGCGGAGCGGCGGCCAAGTCGACGTCACCCAGCATTCGCCATTCGGCCTCGGACGTCCAGTCAACGGTGGTCTTCGCGTCTCGAGCGCGCGTGCGGCCGAGTTGGAAGAACGGTTGATCGGCCGCGCTCAGCGATGGCCACAGGTCGTCGTTGCCATAAATCACGGGCCGTACATTTCGCGATTCAAGCCATGTTCGGCAGACGCAGACACCGTACGGCTCAAAGTCCCAACGACCTCGATGCCGACGAAAGACTCGTCGTTGCGAGAGTTCGTGAAGTGGCGTGGCCGTAAAACTGACGACGCGGAACTCGCCGCGAATGCCTTCAGTGGACGCGATCAAACGCCGCTGTCGCACGATCCGCGCCAGTGTCCCGAACGCGGAATGGTCGAACTCATCGTGGCCCAACAGTAAATCGTCGAGGAACTCATCGGTCGATTGCTCCAACCATGGACCGGCTCGCCGCCGCGTGCAATGAATCAAGAAGTCCTCGCTGTGATGAATTGGCATCGCGATGCTTGGGGCCAGCGGGTGATCGGTTCCTGGCATCGGAATAGTTTTCGGTGAGCTTGTGGCATCCCTGGTCTCACACGCATCAAGCAACACCCAACCGACGGCTCCCTGGTCTTGCAGTTGCTCGGCAAGTTCCGCCGGGACCAACTGCGGGCCTAATGCCAAACGCACGGAACCGACCGGCCACGCATCGTCGTCGAGTCTCGCTCGCAGCAGCCGATGCAAGTTGCCATCCCCGCGAAGCTGAAAGACAACCAATTGGTCGCTGGCAACCACGAGTATTCGATCGGCCAACGGCGTACAGCATGTCGCCAACTCGCTGGGCAAAGCCGCCTCTAAAGTCAACGGCGGCGAGAGGAATGTTGACCAGTATTCGACACTGTCTTCGTGCCGCGACTCAGCACAAGCTGTGGCGAACAGATGGCGCCGCAGCCGAGTCAGCCAGTCAATCAGCGAAGGCAGTGTCGGTTCACTATGCGCCGTCGTCTTGTGGGACGGATTGGCAATCCGTCCTACCTCTGACGGCAATACGATGCGCAGCCAACGCAGTCCGAACAGACAGGCCGCGCGCGCGAGAAAGCGGTCGGTCGTCGTGTGCGGCGAGGTCAACAACAGGTCGTGTCGCGGATCAAGCTTCGCCGCCGCCGTTCGCAACACGGCGAACCAGTCGTCGCGTTGATCAATCGCTCGGCCAATCCGTGAGCTGAGCCAAGCGACCTTGCGGCCCTCGGGCACGGCGCGCGGCCACCACAACAGACGCGGGCTGATCCACGCTGCGAACGGCCGCTCTGACAAGCCGGGCCAACCAAACGTCAGGCACGCGCCGCTCACCTTGAACCAATCGTGCAGTTGGATCAAGCGAGATGCCTGTTGTCGCTCAGCGGCTCTCGTCGCGCGGCTGGACCAGCGATGACCTACTTCTCGCAGTAGCGGCCACAGGTCGTCACCAAATCGAGGTGATCGCAGTTCGTCCGCCAGCGACTCATCCGGCGGACACCAACCGGAGGCGATCAGAGCTTGGGCCAAATTGTCGTGAACCGCTGGCATGTCGGAACGCTCCTCCACGCGACGTGACGAAGGGGGTCGGGAGTCTTTTTCAGGTCGGCGAGAACTACAATTTGAGGCTTGCCACGCGACATCGCCGACCTGAAAAAGACTCCCGACCCCTTGCTTGAGCAGGCTACGTTCCACAACCGCCGCCGGTGTTGCATCCGCACGAGGAGGACTCGCAACCGCCCGTCGAAGGTGACGAGGAAAGCTCCAGCACCGAACTGAACACGACGTTGAACGAACGATCCTGACCCAGTTCCGTGGCCAGTCGTCCCAAGTCGGCGGTCGGCGTGCCGAGGAAGTACAGCACCAATGTTTGTCCATCGAAGAGCAACTCGCCGTCCACGACATTGACCGCGAGTCCACGTTCGACGATTTGTCGCGCGCACTCGGCGAAGACTTCTTGAACAAGTTCGCGTGGCCGAGGGTCACGCTGTCGCCGCGCTTGCTCGAAGGTTTCCATCGGACTCAGTCGCCGAACCAACTCGCCCGTCGGACGCACGATCCGCCCCTCTTCAGTTCGCGGCGGAGCGGCCGTCAACACTGACAGCAATTCGCCCACTTCCGCGCCGCGCGTCGTTTGAATCACCACTCGTTCGCCAGGCCGGAATTCGAGCGGCTTGTCCGAGCGATATCGAAAATACCCAGCCCAGGCCATCGCCCCATAACGGACCAAACAGCGAGATGCGCCGATCCAATCCGCAAGATTTGAAATCTCAGATTCGAGATCTGGATTCGTCTCCTGATCCCGGTCCCCTGTCCTCTGTCCCCTGCCCTCTGATTCCCGCGCCAGCGTCACCCACAACTCACCATCGCGTTCCTCGATCGTGTGCGTCGCCACACGAAAGCCCGGATGATCGAGCGATTCGCCTGTGCGCAGATCGAACTGCCAGCCATGCCACGGACAGGCGACGCCCAGTGCGTCACAAGAGCCTGCCGCCAACGACGCCTTCTTATGCGGGCAATGATCGTCGATCGCAAAGAGCTGACCTTCGCGACGAAACACCGCCACCTCGCGACCCTCGACGGCGAAGACCATCGAACCGCCATCGGGAATGTCATCGCCCAGGCCAAGTCGCTGCGGTGAGGTTTCTGTCGCCAGCATGTCTTTCAAACTCCGGATGTACCACCTGAGTGTGGCCAGCCGAGTCGAGACGTGCAATCCTGCGCAGGCTGGCACCGCCTGGGGTCGGGTGTTCAAATTTCAAAATTGGCCGATAGAGATGCATTCACACGAGATCGAGTTTGGCTGGCCAATTTTGAAATTTGCTGACACTAACGAATTCCAGGTGCGGCGCGCCCCGAAGGGGCGCAGGAAATCAGCCCAGGGCAAGCGAGAGAAACGAGCGCCGCCCTGGGCTGAGATCACACCAATGTTTTTGGCCCTGAAGGGGCCACGGAAATCTTCGAACCCAATGACTGTTGCCAGAATCCCGTGCCCCTTCAGGGCACAACCGCAATTTTTCCCGCGAGACCCAGGGCGGCGCTCACTCCGTTCGCTTGCCCTGGGCTAGTTTCCGAGGCCCCTGCGGGGCGAACCGCACACCTGCAATTTGATAGTGTCACGAGATTTGAACACCCGACCCCTTATGCCACTCGAAACTTGCCGCAACAAAACGAGAACCAGAAATGAGCCGTCTGAAAACGCTGTTCTGTTGGGCTGCCGTGTACTTGTGCGTCGGCAGTCAACTGGCCGCTCAAGACCCGTTCGCCGCCGGTGTTCGTCCGACTGATCCGCGCTCGCCGCAAGACGAGCAGAAAGCGTTGCTGGTGCCGAATGGGTTCGAGGTGCAGCTCGTCGCGGCCGAACCGGAGATCTTCAAGCCGATGAACATGGCCTTCGACGAACGTGGCCGGATGTGGATCACCAACTCGCTGGAGTATCCGTGGGCCGCACCGCTCGATAAGCCGGGTCGAGACAGCGTCAAAATTCTGCACGACACCGACGGCGATGGCCGAGCCGACGTCATCAAGACGTTCGCCGATGGGCTCAACATCCCGATCGGCATCTACCCATATCCCAGCCGCAAGGACGAAGCAACTGGCAAGACAATT
>CAYSHJ010000802.1:0-3218 GCA_964430385.1 uncultured Planctomycetaceae bacterium | reverse complement strand
CCGAAATCACTGCCGTCAACTGGCATTTCCGGTCGGTCGCGTCAGAAGTTTGACGACACCTTTTACAGTTTCGGGTCGACGCGAGCGGCGGCCTTTTTGCGCATCTCTTCTTTCTTCTTAGCTTCTTCCTCAGCAAAGAGCGGGCCGCGTTTTTGAGCGTCGGCGACGGCGCGTTCCCTGGCCGCATAGTCGCGGTGAATTTCCTTCCAAGACCAACCGAGCGGCTTGCTCAGCTCCCGTTCGGCCAACTTGGCCCACGGCGTGCCTTGGTGATTGTTGACCACTCGTTCCAGGTACTCCTGTGCCTTTTGGGCCATCTTTCGCACTTGCACACCCGTGCTGATCTCGTCGGACGCGACCAGTTCCCAGGTATTGTTGCCTTTCTTTTCGAAGGACTTGGGCGTGGACTTCATTTGCGCCAGCATCATGTTGTAGCCGAAGGCTCGCACGCGCAACGCGAGAGCGCGGCCATAGGCCTCGTCGTAGCTGGCCTGCCAGCGTGGCTCTTTGATTTTCGCGCGGTCCTTTTCACCTTGCTCCAACAGCGTGACGATTTCATTGATCTTGTAGTCGAGCACGGCCAGCGGTTTTTGAGCTTCCGACACTTGCGTTCGGAGGATGGCGTCGGTGTCGGCGCGGAAGATCGTTTCCGGCGTCGGCAAACTTTCGTTCAAGGTCTTGCGAGCCGCATCAACGAGCACCTGCTTGGCTCGATTAGCCTGCATGTCTTTCATATAGAAACGGATCGGGCGATAGTCCGGCAGGTAATTGCGCATGACGGCCGGATCGAAATGGACGCCGCGCACTTCGTCCGTGATCAAATACAGGCCCTGAGTTTCGGCGCACAGCCGCGTGAGAGCGTACGGTCCGAGTCCCGCCGTCATCCGCGTGAGATCTCCGGCAGGCATGCCCCAGAACGGCAGAGCGACATGTTCGGGCGCGACCGTTTCCGGACCTTGATCCACCGGCAGGTCTTCCGCAAATCCGTCCTTGTACTGCCAACGGACGTACCCTTTTTCCTGCCCGAACGGTGCCGCGTTGCCGACGCAGAACACTTTGAAGCCACTCGTCGTCGCAGCCTGAATGCATTGGTCGAGCTTGTCGAAATCGTCGCCCCGCTCGTCGGTGATGATCACGATGATGCAATTACGGTGCTCGTGCGAGCGGTAGTCACGGTATTTTTTCACGGTCGCCTCGACCGCCGTAAAGACGTTCTCCGTGCCTGAAGTGTCGTTCGGAATGTTCTCGTTCACGAGTTTCACAAGGCTGTCAACGTCTTCGGTCGCATCTTTCGAGATGAAGTGGAAGTCCTTTCCAAAGCTCACAACGGCCGACTTGAGCACGTTACTTTTGGACTCCACGTCCAGCAGTCCCAGTTGCTTGTAGACGTTCGCGAATCGCTCGGCGACCGCGGTGCGGCGCAAGCTCATTGATGGAGATTCGTCCATCAACCAAACAACCAATGTTTTGCGTTCCTTCAGCGAGGCCATGATTTCAAAAGTGAGCCGGTCGATGGACCCGGCGACTCCCTCGCCAGTGCCCCCCAGGTTGTCGGTGCTGCCTCGGACTTGGACCGCGGAAGCCAAGGTATCGGTGCTGACCTCACCGATCGACGCGACCGGAGCGACGCTGACCTTCACCAGTTCCTCTTGCAGTCGTCGCGATGTCTCCTGCTGCGGGGTGCCGCCCAGTTGCGTGGCCGCGGCCAGCGATGGGCTGAGTGAGTCGGCGTCGCCGCCACTGCCGATCTGATCCGTCACGGTGACATCGAACTTGTATTCCGGTTCGACAACTTCCTCGGCCTCATTGACGGACAACTCCCTCAACTGCTCGCGAAGGACGGGTAGCGTGAAAAACATCAACGCCAACCAGGCCAAAATCACCACATGAAACCCCAGGCTCGCGGCAATCGCCGGCAACCGGCGATTCGAGAACCAGGGGTGCGTCTCCTCCGTGCGCGACAGTCCTGTATGCGACGGTTCTGTATGCGACGGTATTGTATGCGACAGCGGCGATTGAGGCAGAACTGATTGTGACACGACTCGCTCCTCGCAGATTTGGTTCCGGGGCACAATGTGGAAACCCCCGTGAAAACCCAGCGACAACAATAAACATTCGCCAGATCCCGAGCAACGGCCAAGAAAATAGGGGTGCCGAAGATGGTTCCCGTCGCGAAATTTTCCACCCACTTTTTCGATGCAGGCCCGTTTATTGGCAATGTGTCCCCGCGACGCGTGATCTTGCGGGCTGAGACTTTATAGTACGCTCCGCGGAAGCGAGTCGCTTCCGACGAACAGTTTCCGACGGTGCGTCATTCGATTCCAAGGGATGGCTTCATGCAAGCTGCGATGTCAAGTCGTCTTCAATTTCGGTGGGCCTGTTTATGGTTGTGCCTCGTGCTGTTAGGCGGTGTGATCGCCGAATCCTGGCAGACGCCAACATTCGCACAAGAAGCAGCCGAAGAGGCCACTGCCGACGCTGATGATGGAAAAGCGGCCACCAAAGACAACGGTGGCACGGCGACCGACGACACGCCCGAAGAGGAGTCAGTCCTCTCGTGGTTGATCGTGACGTCCGGCTGGATCGGCGCGATCATTCTGTTGATCTCCTTTTACTTCGTGTATGTCGTGGTGTTTTCGTTCATGACGTTCAAGCTTGATGAAGCTTCACCGCCGGAGTTGGTACAGGCCCTCGAAGAATCGCTGAAAAAACGCGACCTGGCGACAGCGTACAAGTTGGTCAAAGGGGACACCTCCTTCTTGGCCGATGTGTTGCGAGCCGGTATCTCTGGCCTGCCGTATGGCTTGGCGAACGCTCGCGAAGTCATGGACCGAACCGGCGAAAGCAACGTCGTGCAGATGGAACGACAGATCAGCATGCTGGCCGTGATCGGTTCGTTGGGACCGATGATCGGTCTCTTGGGAACGCTCAAAGGCATGATCGGAAGTTTTGGCGCCATTGCCCGCTCGGGCACGCAGTTGGACGCCAGTAAAGTCGCTGAAGGAATCTCGGAAGCACTCGTGATCACGTTCGAGGGTGTCGCGTTGTCGGTACCGGCGATTTATTTCTTCGCGCTGTTTAAGAACAAGCTGGCCGACATCGCGTCTCAGACGATGATTCTGGCTGACGACTACCTGCTGCGAGCACACCAAATCCAGCAGCAGTTTCAACGACCGGGTGCCGCCGGCGATCAGGGACAGGCGTAGTCCGAGGCTGAC
>CAYSHJ010000801.1:0-3599 GCA_964430385.1 uncultured Planctomycetaceae bacterium | reverse complement strand
TGCAACGCCGCCGTGTCACGCCGTTGCAGGCAACCGACACGCTGGATCATTTGCGACCGACGACCGAATACGATGGGTTGAAGCACGCCGACATCGTGATCGAGGCGGTCGTCGAAGACGTGTCGATCAAGCAACAGGTCTTTCGCGATCTCGCCGAGGCAACGGGACCGCGGACGGTGCTGGCGACAAACACCAGTTCGCTGCTCGTACGAGACATCGCGGCTGGCGTACCGCATCCGGAACGAGTCGTCGGGCTGCACTTCTTCAACCCGCCGCATCAGATGCCGCTGGTCGAAGTCGTCTGCACCAAACAATCCAGTCCGGGAGCGGTCGCTGCGGCGTTCGCGTTGGCGCAGCGGTTGGGCAAGACGGCCGTTATTGTCGAGGACTGCGCGGGCTTTCTGGTCAATCGGTTGCTCGCTCCGTACATGAACGAGGCGGGATATCTGTTGCTGGAAGTCTCCGATCCGCTGGAGATCGACCGCGCGGCGGTGGCGTTCGGTCTGCCGATGGGACCGCTCGAACTGACGGACCTTGTCGGTCTGGAGGTCGCTCGGCACGTGGCCGAGAACATGCATGCGGCGTACGGCGAGCGAATGGCTCCCGCGCCGCTGTGGGCCGCGTTGAAAGAACTGTCGAATCAGCCGCAAAAAGGTCGACCATCGTTGCTGGTCGGCAAAGGCCGACGTAAGAAACTCAACCCAACCGTGCGGCAAGCGATCGCAAAAGTGCGTCAGTCCGGACAATTCACGGTTCCCGTCGGCACGCCGTCGCGCGTCGAGATCACACAGCGACTGATCTTCCCAATCATCAACGAAGCCGCTCGGTGTCTGGAAGAGGGCATCGTGTCGCGGCCCGACGAGATCGACTTGGCGATGGTCTTCGGCACCGGCTTCGCTCCGTTTCGCGGCGGCCCGATGCGGTATGCCGAAACGCTGGGCTTCCGCACGATCGTGAACGTGCTGGAACAACTCGCCGCAACACGTCCGCGCATGGCACCAAGTGATGCGCTGCGAAGAATGGCCAGCAGTGCTTGAAGTGGGATCGCCGATCGGCGCGTGACATCATGTCTGACCCGACACGCAAGCGAGGTTGTGGTCACGGTTCGCCCGCACATACCCTTCGGGTTATTGTGTGGCACTCTGCCTAAGAATTTCGAGGCGCGTGAATCATTGGCGGCCACAAGGGCCGGGGCTACAAAGTCGAAGCTGCGCGGTCAGTGGGCGACGTTTGACGACAAGAAGCTAAACAGGCCTTTTTTCGGTTTGGCTTGTTCGACGGGTTTCTTGTCGTCCGGCTCGGTGCTCGGGTCGAGCCTCTGCGCGAGCTGTACAAGGGCTTTGGTGATCCGCGCCTTCGGGGCGTGCGTGAGCAACGGCACGCCGTTGTTGCGCGATTCGACCATCGCGACGTATTCGTTGGGGAGCTGCGCGTAGATTTCTCGGCCAATCGTTTCGAGCGCCTTGCTGAGGCTGATGTTGGCGTCTTGCAGACCCATGCGATTGACGATGATTTTGATTTTCTCCGTCAGCCCGTCGCGTGTGTCGAAGAACTGCGTCAGCCGAACGACGTTGCGGAGGCAAGGCAAATCCAACTGCGTGATCAACAGCACGCTGTCCGAGACTTCCATCGCGGCCAGGTCCAAAGGCCCAAAGCCTTTACTGATGTCGATGATCAAGTGCGTGAAGGTGGCTTTGAGCAGGGAGATGATTCGACGCAACTCGTCCGGCGAGATAGCTGGCTTTTCGTCCATCTGCACGGGGCGGGGCAGCAGATAAGCGCCGCTGGCGTGCTTGGTCAGCGAGCGTTTCAGCAAAGCGTAGTCTAAGCGGCTGATGTTGTCGGCGACGTCTTGAATGGTGTAGTCAGGAATGACGTCCAGCCAGACATCGGCGTCACCGAGTGCCAGATCAAGGTCGATGACCGCAACGTTGTTACGCGGACTCTGCGCGAGCATGCAGGCGAGGTTAACGGCGACCGCCGTGCAACCGACTCCCCCGCTGACGCCGGCGATGGTGATGACCTGCGACGCGCGAGCGCGACCTTCTTCGTTGCGGTTGATCTGCGTTTGCTGGATGCGATCGAGCGCCGCCAAGAAGTCGTCCAGCTTCAGTGGATGAGCGAGGAATTCGCGAGCTCCGTTCCGCATCGCTCGCAAGATCAGACTGCCTTCTTGCACGCTGCTGATGACCAGCGCGGCGCAGTTGGGTAAGTTGGTCGAAATTTGGGCGACTAGATCGAGGCCCTTGGTCGGTTCGGAGTCGATCGCGATCAGCGCGATGTCCGGCTGCGTCTGCGCAATGACATCCAGGAAATAGTCGTAGCTGGAGCATTCCGCCTCCAACCAGACCGCGTCGATACCCAACAACAGATTCTTCAGCGACGCGCGGCTGGAATCTTTCGGGTCAACCAGGGCTAAACGAACAACGCTCTTCATGGGCAAAGATCACTCGGGATGCTGGTGCGAGTCGTCATTGATTTCTTCTATCGGGACGCGGGTTCGATGAGTCCCGGTTTGCCGTTTCGGCCGATGCTGGTCGGCTTGTTGGCGGGCGTCGACGGTTTTCTAGGACTACTGACGGATGAAGGGCTCGGTGATTGACTGGCTGGACGTGATCTGGGATCCGGCACGGTCTGCCGAGCCTCCGTCTTGCGTTCCGCAGAGCGTCGAGTGTCGGTCGCACGAGTGTTGGCGGCTGACGATGGACTTTCGAACCCGGCCTGAAGGATTTTGGAGTCGCTCGGACGTCGATTCGTGGTCGTCGAAGTGTTGGAACGCAAACGGGTTTCACCGGAACCGGGGCCAGGCGGGGGAAGTACCAGCTCATTTTGTTCCGGCTTGGCCGCAGGTTCGACCGGGGGGGCCAACATTCCGGAGTCTTTCAAACCTGGAACGACGTACGGTCCGGAGGCCGAGGGCTGACACGTTTCACAGTGTTCGCCGTACTTGGGAATCTCAATGAGGCCGTACAAGCCCAGTTCACGATCGGTCGGTGCATCGCTGAAGCCGCCGGGACCACCGGGAGGCACTTGCGCCTCATCGAGCGATGCCACCAGCTCGGGAGTGACGGTGATGACCACTTCGGTTTCCACATTGTCATGACGTCGCCGGCTGAACGCCAAGCCGATGTAGGGCAACTCGCCGAGGAAAGGAATCTTCTGTGTCTCGGCCGACTGTCTTGACGAGATCAGCCCGGCCAGCATCAAGGTCTGACCGAATTTCATCTCGACTTGCGTGTTCACGCGACGGACGGTCAGGCCTGGTATCGTCGTACCGCCGACCGTGACAGCGTTGGTGAAGTCTCGATCGCTGACTTCGGGTTGCAGTTCCAATCGCAAGTTCCCGCCGCCCAGCACCGTGGCGACGGCTTCGAGCCGCACGCCGAACTCGCGCCATTGAATGCTGACCGTTCCCAAGCTCTGCGGCACGAGAAGGGGAAACTCGCCGCCGGACAACAGCGTGGCCGGGCGACCGTTCGTGGCGACAAGTTCCGGCTCAGCCAAAATCTTCAGCAGCGCCTCATTACGCAGCGCGGTGAGATAGGCATTGAAAATCTTGTTCTCGCCGAGGATGCCGAACGACGCGGTCAGGTCTCGAA
>CAYSHJ010000800.1:0-18949 GCA_964430385.1 uncultured Planctomycetaceae bacterium | reverse complement strand
CCGAGTCGGAAACAGTTCTGGGAAGTAGATCGCGTACCCGCCGAACAGCGAGATCTGGCAGAAGCCCATGATCGGCACCATCCAGTAGATGTCCGTGAAGACCTTCAGCGACGAAAACGCGAACGCGGTCGCCAGCAACGCTAGCACGAAGCTGATCGCGAAAGCCGGCTTGCGGCCGATGCGATGCGTAATCTTGCTGAAGCTGTAGATCCCGAAGAACGCGCCGATGTTGAACAGCAAGCCGTAGACTCCGGCCCACCACGTCAGACGGCCTTCCATCTCTTTGTTGCGTTTCGCGAGGTGGTCCAAGTGCGGCACCGCTTCGGGGATGACGGACAACGGCTCGCCGACGAACTTCTCGCGGCTCTGCCGGTCGGTTGTCGATTGTGGCCGCTTGAGGTCTTCATCGAGCAGCTTCAACGCCGACTCCAGCGACACCGATTTCTCGGCCTTACGCAGCTTGAGCGCGGCTCCATACAGAGCTTTCGCTTCGGGCGTGACCAGTGCATTCGCCGCAGTCAGCTTCCCAGTGGCGGTCTCCAGCAGCTTGGGGTCTTGCAGGATCGCTCGGAGGAATTCCTGGTCGACTTTGTCCTCGCCCTTTGCGCGAGCTTCCGCCTCAAACGTCTGCCGGAACACCGTCCGCACCAGGTCGAAGCCGAAGAAGCCGATGCCCCACAAGCCGACGACTCCCGAAGTGGCCAAGATCAATCCGACGATCGCGCGACGACGCAGAAAGGGGACGCCCAACAGTTCGCGAATCGAACCCAGTTTTTGTGTCTTGTCCGCACGAAGAGCGGTCCACTTTTCCGGTTCTTTCAGGCGGCGGCGGACGAATAATGCCAACAGCGCCGGCAACGCTCCGACCAGGAACATGTACCGCCACGGCTTCCATTCACCGAGCGCCCCCGCCGCTTCGAGCGGAGCCAGTCCCATGCTGACGAACGCCGCGGTGATATTCCCGATCGCCGAGCAGGCTTGCAGCCAACCCAACGCGTGAGGCCGCGCTCGATCCGGCATGACCTCCGCCACCAACGCCACACCCACGGCGAATTCGCCGCCGACCCCCAATCCCGTCAGGAATCGATAGAACACGAAATCCCAATATCCGAATGACGCCGCACTCAGTCCCGTGAAGAGCGAATACAACAGGATTGTGATGACCATCGTTTTCGCTCGGCCCAGGCGGTCCCCCATGATGCCGAAGATGATCCCGCCGGTCGCCCAGCCCAGCATGAAAATTGTCGTCGCCAACCCGCCGTACCACTGAGCCTCCTGTGGCCCGTGTAACTCCGCGATCGCCGGGCCACGTGCCAGGTTGAATAACTGCTGGTCCATCGTGTCGAACAGCCAGCCCAACACCGACACGAACAACACGAACCAGTGATAGCGAGTCAGCTCTTTGTACCACGGGTCGGAAGCCGAGGAATCGTCAACCGGCGAACCGGACCGTTCTTCGATGCCGTGCATGCGATGTCCCTTCAGCGTCAGTGTGAAGCAGCCAGAGTCCCACGGGCGGCTCCGGCACCGCCAGCAGTACAGCCGAAGGGCCGCGCGGGTTCAAGCGCGAGGGCCTGCGAGACGAATCACGGCGCGATGTTGAAACGCGGCTTGCGGGACTTGATCAGCTCCGACTCGTAAGCTCGGCGGCGCGTCTTGTCATTCGCAGGGGAGTCCTTCGAGAACACAAAGCAGATTGACCTACACAGCGTTTTCGTTCGTATTGAACGGCATGATTGGGGAGGGCAAGAGCCATGCGTTCGGGGATTTGGAACGTCAGGTATTCGGTGTGTGATTTCATGCGATCAAGTTGTCCACAAGCCCTTTTTTTCCAAAAAAACAACTTCCAATTTCACGATAATGGACGTGCTGAGTGCTGTTCATCACCGCACACGCCGGGCCGACTGAGTGGGATCCCTCTTTCCTTCAACACTCAGTCGGTCATGCGGCCCAGCTTTCTAATGGAAAGAAATCATGACCAAGAATTATGTGTTCAGTAATTACATCGACCGACTGAGGAATGCCAAAGCCAGCGATTACATCGAAGGGTTTGAGAAACTCCAGCCGGGTGACCGTGTGGTGCTCTGTTGCCGCGTGTCAGCCTGCCATCCCGGATCTAAGCAGGTCCGGAACAAGAACCTAGACGATCAAGAAGCAAACCTCCGGCGTGCCGTTGAGTCAAAGGGAGCCATCGGCGTCGGCGTCGTAAAGCACAAAGGGTCGGGAATTGATTCGTATTGGCTCGGCTACGCTGTTCATCTTGCAAAAACCCTTGATGCGATTTTGCTTGCAGAGAGCACAGACCGCTTCACCCGCACTAGCATCTACCATTCCAACGACAAACCCGACGCCCAAGCTGGGCTCCATGAATTTGAAAACTTGGAGTATTCGACTCGCGGTGTCAGGTTGATGACCCATTTAGTTCCTGATGCCTCGCCGAGCGAAGTCCGATCGTACCAACGCAAGCGAGGTCGTAAAGAAAAAGGGCAATATGGCGGGCGCCCAGAAAAAAGACTTCGTGGTCCATACGGCCCACGTCCAAATGGCTCTGAGTTGACCAAGGTCCGATCGTTCCACAAACACTGCTATTCAACTCGCCAAATCGCTCGGTTGTGTCACCGGCCTCAATCCACGATTCGAGGTTGGTTGAAGCGGTAGAGTCCGTCGATGGTTCAAGAGTGTGCGAATTTGGCAGACGGCTTTGCTGAGCCACATTTGGTGTACGAAATCGGCGAGCGCATTGGAGGTGAGCGAATTCGTGGAACATCGGCTATCCAAAACAAACAAATATGCTAGCACACACGAGGTTTTCGCGGGTTTTCAGTTTATTCATTTTCCCAAACAACTATTAGTAACGGGATAGCCCTGTCCCGGCCCGATTTACACCCCACTCATACCACCTCCTAACCCAAACATGCCTACGATCTGCTAGGCAGCCTTGCGATTCAGCTACGTCGTCGTCGTATGATTGATAACGACCTCATGATAATTCGTAGAAAAACAATTCGGACACTTACGAAGTTGAGCTAATTCGGACTTTTTAGCGTCCAAGTTGCGGCTTGCCTGAAGTCCTGCGGAGGGAACAAGAAATGTACCCACCGCTATCATGCTAAGGCTTAATGAACCACTTTCGATTTCAGCTTCTCGCGAAACGAGAGAATGCCACACCTTGCCACATTCCTGGCACGTTCTTTTGTATTCTTGATTCGGGTATTTCTTGGCTTGTTCTTGGTCTCGTTTCGCTTGTTCACGTCGCTGTTTGATCTGCTCTTGCCTTTGTTTCATAGGACTAGGTTGTGTCACTTGTTCTTGCTTTCGTTTCTCTTGTTCAAGTCTTCGTTTCTCTTGTTCAAGTCGCTGTTTGATTTTCTCGCGTACTCGCTCAGGGTGGTATGCGATGTTCCAGGCGTGATACCAGCGGGGGACTGCAACCGTTAGGACAAATACCGCAACCATAACGGACCCAATGGCAAGGTCATTATCGACCTTCATCGAAAGGCTCCCTGATAGGAATGCCAATACCACTCCCCGCACGACAAGAGTCTTAAAACGGGGAAGAATGACATCTGAATCAACCTCGACGGGTGCTTCCACTGGAGAGGACGACTCGTCAGCGAGTTCCTCCGGGGGCTTAGGTGACGCTTTGGCTAGTTTTTTGGGGGACGGTGGCGTCTGAGGCACGCTTGCTGGCACTGGATCGGCTACTGCAATCGCCGACGATTGTTGTAGCTCTTGAGGTGTCGGGATGCGGCCTTCGTTCCCGCACCTGGGACAAATGAATTTGCAGCCCACGTGCTTAGCGTCGGACTTGGATTCCTTCCCACATTTTTGGCACCTAAATTTGATGATCATTTGCTTGCCTCCCCTCGCGGATGGTTGGCAATCGGGTTGCTCAAGCTCGCCACAATCCTACCCCTCCACCACCCCGCTCGCCATCTCGCTCCCACGACTCGCAGTGAGCTATCGCTCAGATTGCAATTTCCAGACCATCCATTCCGCTATCCACATACTACCTACTCACGACTCGCAGTGAGCGATAGCCGGTATCGAAAAGGTCGTTGAGTAGCTGCCGGGGATAGGAATTTATTTTGTCGTAGTTATACTGTCTTGGGAGGGTAGAAAAAGAAATGGCCACGAGCCTGATATCACCGAAGAAGCGTGGAGTTCCCAAAAGACAGGCCAATAAGAGCTACAATGGCAAGAGGCTCACTTGGCAGATGGAAGAGTTCTGTTTCCATCTCATGGCAGACGTGCAGAGGAACGGAGTGCGGGCCGCCGAGAAGGCGGGGTATAAGGCCCCCCACGTGGCGGCGACAAAACTGTTGAAGAATCGTCTGGTACGAGCACGCCTCGGAAAAGAGAAGATGATGCGAGAGAAAGAAGCCCGCAAGACTGCTGCGGACGTGATTCAGTATTTGGAGACGGCGGTGTTCTTCAATCCCCTCAAGTATTTCAGCCCGGGTGGCAACGGCGGGTGGACGATCAAGGCTGAAGACCTGGAAGCGCTTCCTGAAGCGATCGGCGCTCTGATCGAAGAGTGTGAGGACCGCACGATCGAGACCCGCGACTCTACCATCAGGATGTGTTGGGTCAGGTTCGTCTCCAAGACCAAGATGGTGGAATTCCTAGCCAAGCATCATGGCTTGTTTGAGAAGGACAACAGACAGAAGTGTTTGATTGATCTTTCACAGCTTTGTGAGGATCCTGAGATTGATGATCCCGTTGAACGGTTGATCAAGAATCCAGAACCTCGACGGATTGCCGACGCTAAACCCGTCGAGCCGGTCAAACCTGTCAAATACTCAGTCGCCGATCTCGTGGAAGACAACTAGCGACGGAATTCGGCACTTCTTGGCTGTGAACCACTGTCCTCTTCACACGATGCGACCTCGCGGCTGTCGATTACGTCGCGATCCACTCTCGTTGTCTAACCTTGGCTCGCTTTCGTCTTCGGCGGCCTGAAATTGTCCCTCAAAAACGCCGAATACTTACGCTTTTGCCTTTCTTGGGTCGTGAGCGAGCGATATACTTACGCTAACTTATAGAAGCGTAAGTCAACAAGCTTTCGGACCAAGGGGCAAGCCGATGAATCGAAACACGTTCAACAAAGGCAAGACATTCCCACCCGAGCCGCTGACACGAGATGAAGTGCTCGCTCTCATGAAAGTGTGTAGCAAGCGAGCACCGACAGGAGTTCGCGACCGTGCCCTGATCTGTCTTCTCTGGAGGGGACAATTGCGAATTTCAGAGGCTCTAGCCCTGAAGGTTTCCGACTTCGACCCAGAAGCCTGCACGATCCGAGTGCTGAAAGGAAAAGGTAAGAAAGATCGTGTCGCAGTGATCGACCCGCAGGCCGCGGACGTTCTCACAGCATGGCTCGAAACCAGGAAGAAACTCGGCTTGAGCGGGCACAAACCAATCTTCTGCACGTTGCAAGGTGCTCCCATGAGTTCCGCTCAGGTACGTGAGATGTTACCCAGACGTGCCCGCAAGGCAGGCATTGAAAAGCGAGTCCATGCGCACGGACTGCGGCACACCGGCGCTTCAGAACTCGCTCAGGAGGGAGTCGCGTTGCTCGACATTCAACAGCAGCTCGGCCACACGTCCGCCGCCACGACTGACAGATATCTTCACCAGTTGAATCCGGTCGCTCGTGCCGAACGTCTTCGTTCGAGGACGTGGTGAACGACGCCAAAGCCGGGTCAACAGTCGCCTGTCCCGTTGTGCTGACAGTTAGGTCCAGCACAATTTGTTGATCGTCGTTGTTGTTCACGATCAGGCCATGAGGTCCGAGGATTAAGCCATGCCGGGCCGTCGGCAGCGGTCTAATTGCTCGCGTCGATTTGTGGCCGAATCGCTTCGCGTTAGCATGTTCACCAGTCCGGAGTCCTGAAGCACAAAGGCGACGACATGAGCGGAACGCAGGTGGCGGCGTGGGTGGGGCGTGAGTTGTCCGGTGGGCGGTATCGGGTCGATGCTCAGCTTGGCGAAGGGGGCATGGGCGTCGTCTACAGAGCTTGGGACAAGAATCTCAGCACGGAGGTGGTCATCAAGGTTCCCCATGCGTCGATGTTACAGGATGCTGAGTTCGCGGCGAGGTTCGCTCGCGAGATCAGTTCGTTGGTGAAGCTGTCGCATCCACACATCGTGAAGATCAGCGATGTCGGCGAGCAGGACCGCTTGCCGTTCGCCGTGATGCAGTTCCTTCCCGGTGGGAGCTTGGAGGACCGACAGAAATCAGGCTCTGGCGACGACGTGAATCCGTTGCCGCCGGACACATTGAAGACATGGCTGCCGAGTATTGCTGATGCTCTCGATTTCGTGCATAGCCAGGGGTACATCCACCGCGACGTCAAGCCGGCCAACATTCTGTTTGACGCTCACGGGCACGCTTACCTGAGCGATTTCGGAATCGCGAAATCGGCCGCGACCGGGCCATCTGCCGCATCGAACAAGACGCTGACTGGCTCTGGCATGGTGATCGGGACGCCGGAGTACATGGCCCCGGAACTGATCATGGGGCAGACGTGCGATGGCCGAGTGGATCAGTATGCGTTGGCTGTGACCGTGTTCGAGATTCTTGCAGGACGTCGGCCGTTTGAAGATTCCACCGCGACGGCGATCTACGTACAGCACGCCACCAAAGAGCCGCCCGACCTCACAAGTCTGAATCCGAATGTCTCGGCCGCGATCGCTGCTGCGATTCGACGTGCGCTTTCCAAGTCTCCCGACCAGCGGTTTGCGAGTTGTCGCGCCTTTGCCACAGTGCTCTTGGGAGCCGTCGAAACTTTCATCGCGAGCCAGCCCGAAGCAGTCGATACGAAATGTCCGGTGTGTCAAAGTTCGCTGAAGCTGACGGAACGTATGCGCGGAAAGCAACTCCGTTGTGCCGGCTGTCATTCGATGCTGCATGTTTCGGACGACTTGCGCCAGCTTTCCGAGCTGAAATCTGACAAAAGCTCCCGCACAGGCGGAAGCGGAACACGAGCCATAGATGTTCGCGGAGGTATGCCCGAAGTTGCTCAGGGATCAGACAGCACATTTCGGCTTGCGGGTGATCGCGGTGCAGCGGTGGTCGCCACTCAATCGGAACCGGCATCGGCTTCTGTACCCGTGGCACAAAAAACGATGGCGGTGGGTCAGCCAAGTTCACGGACGAAGCGTATCCAGTCCCCCGCGTCCGTTAAGAAAGATCGGCCGGAGAAGCCCAAGGCGTCACACGCAGCCAAGCCAAAGGTTGCCGATCAAGAGCCGCCAGCCAGCAACAAGAAATGGTTCTCGATCGCGGTGGGAGGTGCGGCCATTGTGGTGTTGCTCGGCATCACGATCTTCGTGATGACCAGCCGCGGCACCGTGAAGATCACGATCAAAGGCGGCGACGATTCGGTCCAAGTTAAAGTCGATGGTGATGAAATCGCGATCACGGGCCTTGATGAATCGCTGAAACTTAGTGCCGGCGAGCATGGTTTGACGGTCACGTCGCCGCGTTTCGAGACCGTAACGAAATCGTTCAAGGTGACACGCGGCGACACGACCGTCGTTGAAGTTGAGCTGCAAGCAACCCCTTTGTCGGCACCCGCAAAGCCAGCCGACAGCGTGGCCGACAACTTGAAGCTCGATCCTTCTCCGACGCCCCCAAAAAGCTCGTCCGCCGAGGAGCCACGTCCGGAGTTCACCAACAACATCGGGATGTCGTTCAAATTGATCCCCGCCGGCGAGTTCATGATGGGCAGCAGCGACGCCGACGTGCAGACCTACCTCAAAGCCGACGCGGACGTCAAAGCGAAGTACGCTACAAAACCGGTCTTCAAAGCGAAGTACGCTACAAAACCGGTCTTCAAAGCGGAGTACGCTAAGGATGAGCAGCCACAGCATCGCGTGAAGATCACCCAGCCGTTTTTCATGGCGACCCACGAAGTCACACAGGCGCAATACGAGCAGATCATGGGGACGAATCCCAGTTGGTTCTCAGTGTCGGGCAGAGGCAAAAGTGACGTCAGCGGACAGACCACGAGCCGGTTCCCGGTCGAGTATGTCTCGTGGTTCGACGCGGTCGAGTTCTGCATCAAGCTGAGCGAGAAGGAAAGCCGCATGCCGTGCTATCGCTTGACCAGCATCGAGCGTTCGAATGGTTCGGTCAAATCGGCGAGCGTCGCGATTCTCAACGGCGATGGCTATCGCTTGCCGACCGAAGCGGAATGGGAATACGCCTGCCGGGCGAAAAGCACGACACCGTTTCATTTCGGTACGCGGCTGAATGGCGAGGAAGCCAACGTGAATGGCAACTACCCGTTCGGCACGACGACAAAAGGCCCGTACAAAGTGCGGACGACGACGGTCGGTTCGTACTCGGCCAACGCCTTCGGGCTCTATGACATGCACGGCAATGTCTGGGAGTGGTGCCAGGACGGGTATGACGAGAACTATTACGCCCAACGTGTCGAGCGCGATCCTCAAGGGCCGACAACAAGTAGTGAGACTCGTGTTGTGCGTGGCGGCTCCTGGGTCAACTTTGCCTGGGAGTGTCGCTCGGACGGTCGTGGCAGGCTCACTCCTGGCGGCAGCGCCGGCCACTTCGGCTTTCGTGTCGTTGCCACCAGTTCACCGCCAAAGCCTTCATCCGCACTGGTGCAGCCAGCCATCACGAAATCGGAACCGCGAGAAACGGTTCAGTCAGCAAAATCCGCTAACGATTCGGACAAGTTGATTTCTAGGTCCACAGGAATGGAGTTTGCGTTGATTCCAGCGGGCGAGTTCATGATGGGCAGCAGCGACGCCGATGTGCGGGCCGCGTTGCAGGCCGATTCGACGTTGAAGGAAGAGGAATTGAAGCGCGAGCAACCGCAGCATCCGGTGCGGATCACGAAGCCGTTTTACATGGGCGTGTACGAAGTCATTCAGGGCGAGTTTCAGAAAGTGCTCGGCCGCAACACAAGCGAGTTTTCGCCCAGCGGTTCTGAAGAGGGCTATCGGCAGCGAGTGTCCGGCTTGAACACCAGCCGATTCCCGGTTGAGAACGTGACGTGGTTTGATGCGATTGAGTTCTGCAACAAATTGAGCGAAGCGGATGGGCGGACGCCAAATTATCGGCTGACGGGCATTGAACGGAACGCCGACCAATCGGTGATGAAAGCCACCGTCACTATCAACCTCGGCACGGGCTATCGCTTGCCGACGGAAGCGGAGTGGGAATATGCCTGCCGAGGCAACACGACGACACCGTTTCACTTCGGCAGCGTGCTCAACGGCGACAAGGCCAATGTGAACGGCAACCTCCCGTTTGGCACCATGACGAAGGGAACGTATTTGGAGCGGACCACGGCGGTCGATGATGCGACGTATCCGAAGAACGCCTTCGGGCTGGCACAGATGCACGGCAACGTGTGGGAATGGTGCGAAGACGTGTCCGACGGATCGGCCTACGCGGGACGTTCGCAAACGACACCGAAGTCCGATCCGTTGGTGACGAGTGGCTCAGAATATCGTGTGTTGCGTGGCGGTTCGTGGTACCACGATTCCAGGGGAGCCCGCTCGGCCTATCGCCTCAGGTTCACCCCGGACAACCGCTACAGCAGCGTCGGCTTCCGGGTTGTCTGTTTGTCATTGCCGTGAGGACTCGTATTGGCTTTGTTCCTTTACCGACGCTGCCGCTGGACATGGTCTATAAAGTCATTGCGTTCCATTTGGAAAACCAGACCGCCAGCAACGAGTACGTCGAACAGTGTCATGAGGAGGTGCGACAGCAAGCGGCGACTGCCGCGACGCCAGACTTGACCGAACTGCGACGCCGGCTCGCGGCGAAACAGGCCGTTGGGACGCGCCAGGCGTGAAGATGATCCGTAGAATGTTCGCCAGAAAGCCGAAATCGGGAGGAGTCATGACAGCCAACCTAACACTCGACAACTCGCTTTATGAAACCGCCGTCGCGGTAGCCACTTCACGAGGTCAGACTTTGGATGAGTTCGCCGCCGAAGCATTGCAAGCGGCGATCGAAGGATCGGCCGAAATGCAGATCGTGGTTCGGGACGGCTTGCCGTGTGTGCAGCCACCGGCCGGAACGCCACACATTGATCCGGCTCAAGTGCGACGTTTGGTTGAGGAGGGAGTCTTTTGATTTCGCTGCTCGACATCAACGTGCTCATGGCCTTGGGCTGGGCCAATCATCCGCATCATGAAGCGGCTCATGTTTGGTTTCAAAGTCACTCGGCCAATGGTTGGGCAACTTGTTTACCGACCCAAACCGGGTTTCTGCGGTTGTCGTTGAATCAACAGATCGTCGGGGTTCTGATGACCGGCATAGAAGTGGTGAATTTGATGCGAGGTCTGACGTCGCATCCGCAGCACACCTACTTCGAGTCGTTACCCAAGCTCACGGACGCAGACTTTGAGCCGTTGGCTCGGAGACTCCAAGGGTATCGCCAAGTGGCCGATGCCATCCTTTTGGTGATCGCGAAACAAAATTCCGCGACGCTTGTGACCTTTGATCGGGCCATCCAAACACTCTGTCCCTGGCCAGACATGGTGGTCGTGCTTTCGCCATGAGAGAGCCACGCGGCCGTCAGTCAACACATCATCATGCAAAAGCAGCTTGGCGTCATTTCCGCCGTCATCGCCCTCCTCGCTCTGGCAGTCGTCTTTATCCAACGCGAGGGAGAAAAGACGCGCGAGTCGATCGACGACGCCGGCGAGAAGATCGCCGACGGCCTCCGAGACGGCATTGCGGATGGCGTGGAACGCACCATCGACAAAGCGGCGGAGGCTCCGGGGAAGGTGCTCCGCGACCTTGCGAAGCCGTTCCTCGCGCAAATGATGCGGGAAGAGATCAACTACACCTTCACCGTCTTGGCCTCACCGGAAATCAACGCCTTCTCGCACTTGGGCGGCTACGTTTACGTCAATCAAGGACTTCTCAGTTTCGCCAAGAGTGACGCCGAAGTTCAGTTCGTCATCGCCCACGAGATCGCTCACGTCGAACTCGGCCACTGCCGTCGCGGCCTGACCTACACCGTCCGGGCTGGCGAACTGACCGGTGGTCAAGGAGCCGATTTGGTTCAACAGGCATACCACCTGATTTCGCTCGGCTACTCCGAAGAGCAAGAATTCGATGCCGACGAATGGGCCTTCCGCCACATGTTACAGATCGGTCGCACTCAAGACGAAGCCCTCGCATTGCCCCGCCACTTCGCCAAGCACTTCGCCGACAAAACCGAACGCCGGCAAACCGCCGAAAAGAATCGTCCTGACGCCGTGATCGCCGACGAAATCGAAAAGCACATGCGGTCGCATCCGCCGGCCACTGAACGAGTCCGCCGACTTGAGAAACTCGAATTGCAATGACAACTGGTCTGGAGCGATGTGCTCCACCGCTCCGAGCGAACCAGTCAATGCACGTCGCGTGAACGTAGCGCCGTCTGAATCGACACCACCAGCAGAACAAACATCGTCGCCAAAGCAAAGACGGAGGCACGCACGCCCATGCGGTCGGCTTTCTTCGGGAAGTAGGCTTCCGCAATATCGACGCTCGGTTTGGAGGGCGCTTGAGGCGCGTTTGCAACTGGCACGTCGGGCGTCGTACTCTTCGGACGTTCGGCGGCTTCCGACAAGAGCAGTCCCTCGAAAGACCAACGTGACGGCATGGCGTTCGAGCACCAGCGTGCTGGCGAATTCATCTCGCTTTGCGGCTGAAGAATTCCGCCGAGAATCACCATCGGCAGCAACAACAATGGCAACAGCGCGATGGCCACTTCGGAAGTTTTGACAATCGCTGACACAGTCAGTCCGAGGGCCAAACCGACTGCCGATGACAAAACAAGTTGGCCGAGCATTGATAACCACGGGCCGTGCAGACCGTTTCCCCAGTGGACCACGCTCAGCAAGATCAGGCATTGCACCACGCACAGGCCGCCGAGCACGGTGAACTTTGCGGCCATGTACCACGGAATCCGCAGATTCACCATTCGCTCGCGTACATATATCGGCCACTCGCCGACAATTTCACGCACCGAGTTCGAGCAGCCGAACCAAATCGAAGAGAGAGACAACAGGAACACGGTGATCGACGTGGCTTGAGCCGACGACTGCCAGTTTTCGGCTGTCATCTCCACCGACGTCTTGCCGCTGAAGACCATGACCAACAACGCCGCGATGATTGGTGCCTGAGCCAACAGGATTGCGGTGTTCGCCACGTCGCGGCGTTTCACGGCCAACGAGCGTCGCACCAGAGTCAACCATTGCGCCGGCCCCGATTCGATTCGCGGACGTTGTGGGCTGCTGCTTGGTTTCTCGGTCGGTGAATTCCCCGCTCGCTTTTCCACGAACTCCCGATGGAACTCTGAGTTTTGATACCGCTTGCACCACGCGGCAGTCGGCTGGGTCGCCAGACCTCTCAGCAGCATGTCTGGAACAAGCGGCGTGGCCGGTGAGTTCGCATTGCCGTTCGGCGGATTGAAGAACTTGACCGAGTCAGGATAGGCCGGGCCGAAAAACGCCAATCGCCCCGCATCGGTGCTGCCGGCATCCTTCGCGACCACGACCACGTTGTCGAGCTTGCTGAACGCTTCGAGACTCGGCTGATGAATCGTCAGCAAGATCGTCTTGCCGGCATCAGCGAGCTGCCGCAGCACCTGCATGACGATCAGCGTGTCTTCCGACGACAGTCCCGAAGTGGGTTCGTCCAGAAACAACACCGACGGATCGGTGAGCAATTCCATCGCCAAGTTCACACGCTTCCGCTGGCCGCCGCTGATCCCCTTGCGTGTCGGCGATCCAATCAACACGTCGTCGATGCCGGCCAAACCAAGCTGCGCCAAGACAGCGTCGATTCGCTTGTGGATGTCGTGATTGCTGAAGTCCCGCGGTAGTCGAAGTCGGGCCGAGTAGAACAACGCCTCGCGCACGGTCAGTTCCGAGTGAATGATGTCATCCTGCGGGACGAAGCCGATCATCCCACGGAACTCGTCAAAGTGCCGATAAAGGCTGCGGCCATTGATGAGCACTTGTCCGCTTCGCGGCGGCGTATAGCCGTTGAGCACGTTCATCAGCGTGCTCTTCCCCGCCCCGCTCGGCCCCATCAGACCAACGAACTCAGACGGATAAATCGTCAGCGACACCCCGTCGAGCAGTCGCCGTCCAGCAGCATCGACACAGATTCCTCTCGCCTCCACAGTCAGGTCGCCGCGATAGTCACGCTGGCGAAAGCTCCCGTCGGTGCCGACCGAGAACCGGTAGCTGCCGAGGCTGACATCATCTCCCGGCTTCACCGCCGTCCGTTCGCGAATCCGCACGCCGTTGACGAACGTGCCGTTGGACGAGTTCAAGTCTTCGACAAAAAGGCTCGCCCCGTCCCGCGTGATCCGAGCGTGTCGCCACGACACCATCGGATAGTCGAGCACATGATCGCACTGCGGGTCACGCCCCAGCACCATCGTGTTGCCGCGCAGAGCCACCGTAACTTGAACGGCTTCACGCGGCGGCCGGGAAGGCGAGGCTCTTGCCGTGCCGGTGCGTTCCGTTGATACCACGGCTCGGCGGTCCGCCGCGATGGATCGCCCTCCCTCGTCGGACGCGGCCGGTGTTGAACCGGGCCACGGCATTTCCACGGTTCGTCCCAACGTGATCTGGTCCTGCCGCGAAACGGCCATCGGTTCCACGACACGCACGCCGTTGACGAACGTGCCATTCGACGATTGCAAATCTTCCAACACGAACCCGGTGCCCGAGCGCTTCAGACGACAATGATTCGCCGAAACATTCGGGTGCGAGACAACGACATCGCAGTCCATTCCACTGCCAACGAGCCAAGTCTTCTGCTGAGCCATCCGCAACCGCCCCCGGTGAATCACGGAACTCGGATCGAGAACCGCTGCTCTCCCAACTGAAACTGTGCGGTATTCCCCAAATCAATTCGATTGATACGAAGCCAGACTCCATTGAGCGACTTCGCATTTGCCAGCAGCCAACGATTCTGTTTGTCTCGATACAACCTCGCGTGACGCGGACTCACCATCGGGTCGTTCATGACGATCGAGCAAAGACGAGAGTCGCGGCCAATCCAGTGTTCGGTTTCCGTCACGGAAAACGTTTTTTCTTGTCCCGAATCTCCGACTTCTACCAGACTCGCCAACGCCACTCGTGCGGCTTTGACAGGCATTTGCTGGGCCTTCCGTGTTCCCGTCGCTCGTGCTACGGACGACGCTTCGTCGCTTTCACCACCAACAATCTCAAACCGGTATCGCCGACCGCCGAGAAGGATCTCTTGCCCGCTCTTGAGAAAAGAAACCGACGCACGAACGAACGTGCCATTCGTACTCTTCAGATCGTGAAGCTGCCAATAGTGTCGCCCATTCTCGAAGACACGCACTAATTCGGCGTGTCTCCCGGAGATTTCGCTGTCATTTCCAACGATGAAATCGGCATCCACACGACCAACCACGAACGGCGACGAGAAGATGCCTATTTCTTGTCCGTCATTGGTTCCGTCGAAATGGGCCTTGAGCACGGCCATCGTCGGCCGATGCCGTGGCCGAAATGCTTCCGCCGCTTTCGATTGTGAGCGTTCATCAGCGACCGTATCCGACCTCGCGGAGTCTGCTTTGCCCTTCGACTCTGTAACGGCTTGGATCGCGTCTCTGATTTCTTCTGCCGACTCCAAAACGGTGCCGGAATACTTACGAGGATCGTCCGGTGAAACATCCGACTGCCTTTCCTGCATTTTGAACTCCCACAATCCTCATTTGGAATGAGACTCTGGACGGTTAAACAAACATTCTCGACTGTCGCGGAATTGTACGAACGCACTGTTTGTGCCCGATACCCAACGGGCACTACCTTGCGCATTAGAAGAGAACTCGGGACGGCAGACCTTGTCTGTCGCCCCTTTTTCTCGAAAGCTGTTTCTCCAATGCTCGGCAATTCCCGGACAGGAAGAGTCTGATTCTGGAGCAACCGAAGGTGACGTTGGTGACCGCTTCTAACCGCTGGCTCTCCGAACCAATCCTCAGCCCGATTGGCATGGGGATTTCTTTTCGAGATGGCGACATCGACGAGCAGATCGTCTCGACAAAGGCGAGCGATTGTTGGCCGTCAGTCCAAAGTAGGCAGCACGTTCCGTCATCGCCTGGATGAAATCCCGGCGTGCCTGCGGTGCGTAGGATTTGAGCTTGGTGCGGTTCATGATTTAATGTTCGTTTTGAATATGGCAGGCAATAAGGATTCGGAAAAGGTTTGTCCACCTACCAACTTTCTGATCTCTCCTTGTTCATCTTTCCCCTTTGCCGATCGCATTCCTCTGCCAACCAGTCATATGTGAATGCAATCTTTTCGAGGACCATATCCTTGATCTTAAAGTACGCATCGACGGCACCAGTCTTCCCTGCGATCGACCTTAATTCAGTTTCGTACTTCGTCCCACAATGGCGGAGGAAATTGACACACATTCGTTCATCGGACAATCTAACCTCGCTGGGAAGGTCCAAAGAACGAAAGTTCTCATTTGCAGCTTCAATCAACTTAGTCCGTTCCATCTCGGGAACTTCGATTGTCAGGTTTTTTATGTAATTCGTCATCTGTGCCAACTTGGTCTCAACGGCTTTCTTGGCCGATATTTTCCGAGCATCGGCCTTCCGTTTTGCGTCCATAAACTCCATAGAAGTCTCAATCTTCGATACTCGATCACGCAGATAGAGCTTCATCGGACTACCGGCGTTCCGGTACTTGGGATTGGAGCGTGTATCATCGGGCACTTCCAAAAATCTGCGCACAAGAGAATCGGTCCAGCCCCGCGATTTTAAGTCGGGTGTTGTAAATAATTCTTTTTCCATGTCATCGCTCCGAGAATCGTTTGCGCATGCGAGCGCCTTCGAAAATATCATCGAATCTGAATTCGTTCGTTGTTGTTGATGGCCTGCTCAAGCTCTAGTCGGAGGACGAGAAGCCGCTTGCTCCGTGGGAGTACCGAGCGAAGCAGAAAACACCACCGGTTCCCAAAGTGTCAAAAGAACAGGAGATGTTCGATGGCTGAACCTGTGCGCCGGGGGCCGCCACTACCCCTGGCTCTGTCGTTCCTGGCCTGTGACGACGTCTTCCGCGACGAGCGCACCAGGCGTGCAATCCTCGTGTCGCCGATCCGCCACCTGCCGTTGACGCAGTTCCCCTCGCACGTGCGTCTGTCTGTGTTCGCGGAATTTACTGGCGGACACGGCCGCTACCAACCGCGGCTTCGCCTACGAGACGAGGACGAGGAGGTGGTGTGGGAGTGGACCGCCCCTGGGGCATTGGAACAGAGCGATCCGCTGCTGCCACACGAGTTCACTTTCCACGATTTGGTGTTGGAAGTGCCTCGCGTGGGCCGCTACCGCCTGGAACTGCTGCTCAATGGGGAGGAGTTCGCCCGGCGAACTATGTGGTTCGGGCCGGCAGAAGCGTTCAGGTAGTCAGGAATATGTCGCGCCATGTCGCCAACACGCCCGTTCCGTTCAGCATCGTTTGTGCTGGCATCCGTCGCTGCCTGCGGTTTGGTTGCGATATGTTTTCTCGTTGCTCCCCGCTTGTTCACATCGCCAACTCGCCATGACACGAATCAAACAGACAATAACCAGAAGGCAGGGACGAGGAAGAATGATTCATCCCCCGCCGCGACCGCCGAGTCTGAGGCTGAACGAGCAGTGATCCTTCTCGATCTTGGACACGACCTCTATGCCTTCGGTCTCGGAAAGTCGACAATTCCTGATCCGCTAGAACAAGAACGTGTCAAACGAGAGATCATGGAACTTCATTCGCGTCTCCGAGTGTCATTTCCCGAAGGGGAAGTTGGGCCTGACACGTTCAAGGCAATTCGTCGCGATCTCCCGACCGAGCAAGAGCGAGAATGCCTCGATATAGGTATGCACATCTGTATTGCGCGAGGCATCGGTCTTGCTACGGTTCTCCACAAGGGGACAGAGTACGAGACTCTTGGCAAGCAGAAACTTCCAGCCGTTGCTCGCGCCCTGGAACTCGCTTTGCGGTCGCTAGGAATCCTCGAAGAAGTGGAGAAGAGTCACGTGATAACGGAAATGCTGATGCCAACCGAACACGACACTGCCGATGACTATGGGCAGCGAGTGGACGGCCTAATGGCAACAATACGAGGCCCATTGACACACCGCTTTATCGCGGCTTCGAGTTCAGGCAATCAGTGAGATCCACAACGCCAGTCCTAACGACGGCGTGCAGCGGAGCCGAGCTACGTCATTTGGTCAGCCAGAGTCTGTCGCTTCGTTCGAGGATTTTGATTGTTCCATGTTCTTTGTCCTCAACCGCTCGTGCCCACTGCATTGTCGAACAGGCTGCGGCGGATATTTCCGAAAGCGTGGGTCAGTTTGCGACAGCAAGCACATCAAAAACCGTGAGCCTTTGCCAGAAACGATCGCACGGAGATGACGGCAGGACTCGCAGAGACTTTGGTATTCGCTCATGGAGACATCGGCAAATTAGGCTCGCTTCAATCGACTATCCGAGCATTTCGACCAACAGCAGGAACGCTTCCCGAATCTTGTTCCTCGGCGTCTCCATGCCCTGAGCGGCTTTATAGAGAGTCAGTGCTGCGTCCAGTCCTGCGGCTCGATTGGTTTTTGCTCCAGCGGTGGCATCATCGGCGGTGGCTGCCTTGGCTCGTCGCTGGGCCTTCTTGATCTTCTGCTTGGCCTTAATCATCGAGACCATCTGGGGCGACACGTCGATGCCTTTCGCTTTCATGGCGGCTGAGGTCTCCTTTGGCATCGCTCCCTTATTGGCCATCAAGTATTCCCGAACCGCAGCCGACTTGTTGACCTTCGGCTGTCCAATCACTTTGTTGGTCGCTGATTTCTTTGGCATGTGTTGATTTCCAATCGTGGTAATAGTTAGAGGCCACCAGGAACTTTAACGTCGTCTGCCTGCTGCCGACCATCTACCTTCATTTACTCGGCCTGATCTGCATCTGGTGTCATCGGCACCAGTTCCATCGTGTCTGTGTCGAAGATGGCGAACTGACCATTGCACAGTTTCAGGTCGGCTTCTCCAACGAACTGCCTGACGCTGGGATTAGAGCAGACGGAATAAAGTGGCTTCAATTCTGCGGCAATCCAGTCTCGGAAAATGAGACGCTCAGTTTCAGGTGGGATCGTCATCGAAGGAGACCGAATCGTCTGGGGCGAGGTTCGTTATCGTCGCACTTGGCGTCGTTTGTTATCTTGTCGTTGATGGCAGAGCATGCGGTGTATGATGCGGATCAAGATCAAGGAAGAGAAACGTGATTGAAGCCATTGAAACCGATGAACCCATCGTTCGGCCTACAAAAGACAAGAAGAACGATTCCAAGCCGAAGCGACAGCCACCGTTCAACGTGATCTTGTTGAACGACGACGATCACACCGTTGAATACGTCGTTTCGCTGTGTCAGAAGGTCTTTGGGTATCCCGTGGAAAAGGGAGTGCAGATTGCCGCCGAAGTTCACGTCACGAAATGGTGCATTCTTTGGACGGGACCGTTGGAACTGGCGGAGCTGAAACAAGAACAAATTCATTCGTTGGGAAAAGATGATCTGGTCAATCACTGCCAAGGCAGCATGACGGCGATCCTCGAACCAGCAGCGTGAGACCTGAAGTGGCCCCAGCAGTACGAACATCCAGATTGAAAAATGCCCTGCCTCTAAATCAAAAGAAGAATTTAATGGCGAAGATCCCATCGAAGAAATTCTCAACCGCCAAGAAGAAGATCCCTTCGACAAAGTTCTCGACAACCAAACGAAAACTCCCGTCAAGACAATTTGCGAACACGACCACCGCCAAAATCGGCCTGGTTCAAATCGCGAGATTTTCAGGTAGCAGGCGCGCAGCGGTAGCGTAGTCGTTGCGGGGCGAGAGCTGCCAACGGTTAGGCGGCGTGGCTGGGCGGGTTGGTGAGTTGGTCCAGCCAGTGGGGTTGGGTTTGG